>JAFGHW010000024.1 GCA_016929895.1 Candidatus Woesearchaeota archaeon | reverse complement strand
TTTAGGAGATTTGGAAGGAAATTCATTTGAAATCGTTGTAAGGAATATTAGCTCTAAGCCTGAATTGAAACAAAAATTTGTAAATTACTTTGGAGCGCAAAGGTTTAGCAGGAATAATCCAGCCATTGGAAAAGTAATTGTTAAAAGAGATTTTAAACACGCTATTGAACTGATTTTAGAAGGAAAAGGAAACTTTGAAGGCAGAACTAAAGAGTTTTTAGAGAAAAATTCTAATGATTATGTGGGGGCATTGAAAACCATTCCCAGAAAAATACTAAGCCTTTATGTTCATTCTTACCAGAGCCTGCTTTGGAATCAGCAAGCCAAAAATTCTACTGAGGAAACTGTTCCAATCATCGGGTTTAATACTTTGATAGATTCAAAAATTATAGAAAAAGAAGGAATAAAACTTCGTGATTTTATTATCAAGGAAATACCGCAATTGAGTTCTGAAGGCGGAGAGAGAAAAAGACTTGTTGAGGCTGCAAATGTATCAATTTCTGAATTAGAAAAAGATGAATTGAATTGCGGGAAGAAGAAAATCCTTATTAAATTTACACTGCCCAAAGGAAGCTATGCAACAGAATACATAAGGCAGTTATTCAGTATCGCCTAAACCTAAAAGAATATCCTTAAAAACATTTTCTTCAGACTGCTCGCCATTAATCATACGAACAATATCCTTGTTCTTGTAATACTCAATCAATGGCTGAGTCAAATCATGATAAACCAATAAACGATTCTTAATAACTTGTGGCTTGTCATCATCACGCTGAACAAGCTTGACCTTGCAGTCCCTACACTTTTCTCCTTCTTCGGTACTTGTTATTTTATCACATTTGGGACACTGTCTTCTCTTAGACAATCTATTAATAACCTCTTTATCAGACACCTTTAGAACAATAACAAAATCAATATGAGCAAATTCATCCAAAGCCTCTGCCTGCGGCAAATTCCTGGGAAAACCATCAATCATAAAACCCTCAGCACAATCAACATCCTCCAACCTCTTTTTCACCATTGCAATAGTGATATCATCAGGAACATAATTACCCTTGTCCATAAAATCCTTGATCTGCAAACCAATCTTAGTCTTAGACTTCATTGCAGCGCGAAACATAGCGCCAGGAGAAATATGAGGAATACCATACCTGTCTGCCAATAGTCTTGCCTGCGTTCCTTTTCCAGAACCAGGGGGCCCAAAAATAATAATATTCATCCTAAATACTCTAAAATCTCCTTTTCTTTATATTCCTTAACCCAGCATAATTCCAAAGTCTTAAAATAAGGAATTAATTTTTTCCTGAACTCCTTCCAAAACTTCAAAGAATCCCTAACAGCTTCAGCCTCTTTTTTATCATCAACCAATAAATCCAAATGCATAAAATGCCTGTATTTAAACCGCAATTCCTTGAATAAAAGAAACAGCTTTGTTTTTTCTTCTGCGGTAAAGCAATGGAACTCATAAAATTCAGAAATAGAAATACTCTCTGGCTGCAATGTTCTGGCAAGCCTGTCCATAAACAAAGAGAATTTCTCGCCAATCTTTCTCCTGATTTCCCTTGCCAAAAAATCAGTATTTTCAATATTAATAATCTCAAATTCATTATTAAGTTCTGCAAAAGCAGGAAGAAAATGATACTTCTTCTTAAGCTTGTAATACGCCTCTTTAACCATATATAACAGAATACAGGGGTTACTTATATATTTTGCTGATATAAGAAAGCCCTCGAAGGGATTTGCACCCTTGACCTGGTGGTGTTTTGCATCAGATACAAACCACCCGCTCCGCTATTAAGCTACGAGGGCTTAATCTAAAGGAGAATCAAAGCCTTTATAAAATTTTGCGTTACTTAATCCTTTTCTGAAGATTCAAATAACTTCTTATCTGAGAAATAATCTGATGAGTCTCGTCTTTAACATACTCAGCATGATGGCTGATAAAAGGCGCAAGAACATATTTCTCAGCAATAACCCTCACAGCATACCAAACACTATGAATCTCCCATTTTGCCTCATAATCTGTCTCTAAAATGCCCTCTACCTTGACCAGGACCTTGCCATCCTGCATTTTGCGTTTTTTGCCTGCAACAGGAACAATAACATCCTTGCAATTAAACGCAGAAATAGTAATCTTAATCAAACACTTGGCATAATCACTCAATTTCTTATACGGCTTAAACTTAAACTCAAAAAACTTGGCATTTTTCTTAATAACCTGCTGAGCTTTTTCTTCAACAGGAATATACGCCTTTGCAGACATCCAGTCCATAATAATATTTCTCAGCTCCCTGATACTAAAGACGCCTTCAAAAGACATTGTTTCCTTAGGAACAATTGTTTGTTGTTCTGGCATATTACATCGCCTCGTATTCTAAACTGGTTTTAATAGCACGAATAAGATCATTGGCCTGAAAATACAATTCATCTTCCCAATAGTCCTCGAGTTTTCTCTTGATAATATACTTATGATAAATATCCTGAAGCGCGATTAGCCATTTATTCCCGCCAAAACGGTTTTCATAATCCAGCTTATACGCAGGAGTTATATTAAAAGCAATCAAGCCATTATTTATCTCAATTTTTTTGCCTTCCTTAATAATCTCAACTGTTTTTAACTCCCTAATACGAATAAGCAGGTAAATGTAAAACTTAACATATCCTGTGATTTTTCTTTCTCCATGAAACTTAAGCTCTTCCTCAGCAGGCTTATGCTTATGCTTGGTTGCATGAAATTCATAACCCTCTTCATCATACCAAGACTTAATATCCTGGCATACCTTGTCAAAATCAAAATTTCCCTTGTGCTTAACAAAAATATCCGGAAACTTAACATCTTTAACTGCCATAGACAAAAAAATAAATATTAATGTATATAAAACTTGCTCTTATTCTTCAGGAAGTTTTCTGGCCCAAGCCTCAATGCCTCCTTTTTTAGATTCAAAATGAGGCATTCTAAAGAAATTAGCCAAGGCATCGCGAAAACCATAAACATTCTCATACAATTCGTTTTCCAAACGCTTGCGAGTATCATGCAAAAACCAGCGATAAATAATATCCCTCAAAGGCCACATCTTAACCTTTTTAGCCCAGCCCCATACAAGATTAGCCTTAACCTGAACCTCTACCTCACCTTTTTCAGCCTTAATTTTTTTATTATCAACAATAGTCTCAACAGGAACCAAAGCCAAAACATGAACATCAACATCAAAATCATAACGCCAATATGCCTTCATTTTGCCGCCCAAAGGACTTTTTGAAAAACGCCACCTAATCCACATTTCTTTGCCAGCTTTTTCTTCTTTTTCTAAGTAGAATATCTCAGGAAAGTCCTTATCACTTGTGGTAGCATAGCCTTCTTCAATAAACCATTCACGCATAAGCCTATACACAGACTTCATAATAAAAACATCCTTAAAATTCACAATATAATCTGCAATAGTAACATACTCAGAATCATAATCAGTATACCTATTTCTAATAACAGTCATACACTAAAAAACAATCATTAGAATATTTAAGGTTTTTGGTGAAAAACAAAGCTTTTTAAAATAAGCAGCATTAGAAAAAAACCATGATAATAGGAATAGTAGGAAAAGCAAATGTAGGAAAAAGCACTTTCTTTAAAGCTTTAACACTTGCAGAAGTATTAATAGCAAATTATCCATTTGCCACAATTGACCCTAACAAAGGATTTGGACATGTCCGCGTTCCCTGTGCTGAGAAAGAATTTGGTGTTAAGTGCAATCCGAGATTTGGATATTGTTTAAATGGAATTCGATTTGTTCCTGTAGAAGTTATTGACGTTGCTGGTTTAGTGCCTGGCGCACATGAAGGCAAAGGAATGGGAAACAAGTTTTTAGATGATTTAAGGCAAGCACACGCACTTATTCACATAGTCGACACAGCTGGAAGCACTAATGAAAAAGGAGAACCTGTTTCTGTCGGCTCATATGACCCGGCTTTTGATATTAAATTCTTAGAAGTTGAACTAGACATGTGGTATCTTTCGATTTTACAAAAGGGATGGAGCAAACTAGCCAGACAAATGCAGCAGGAAAAGAAAGAAATTGTAAAAATACTAGGAAAACAATTATCAGGACTAAACGTAACAGAAGAAATGGTTGACTCTGTTATAAAAAAATTAGAATTAAATATTTCAAAACCAGTAGAATGGACAGAAGAGGATTTATTGAGAATGTCTCAGGAATTACGCAAGAGAACAAAACCAATGATAATAGCAGCAAACAAAATAGATTTGCCTGGTGCGCATGAGAATTTTGAACGGATTTGCAAAGAATTTCCAGATTATATAATAATACCCTGCTCTGCAGAATCAGAACTCGCATTAAAAGAAGCTGCCAAGAAAAAGCTGATAAGTTATATTCCCGGGCAGAAATCATTTGAGATTACCGGAAAACTCTCTGAAAAACAAGAAAAAGCACTCAAGTTTATTCAAGAAAAAATACTCAATAAATACACAAGTACAGGAGTGCAGAATGCAATAGATGATGCTGTGTTTAAATTACTACAATATATTGCAGTATTTCCAGGCGGAGTAAACAAATTGTCTGATTCAAAAGGAAATATTCTCCCAGACTGCTTTCTGATACCTTCTAAGTCTACAGCACTGGATTTTGCTTATCGATTACATTCTGATTTTGGAGATAATTTTATTCGCGCTATTGATGTTAAAACAAAAAGAACCATCGGGCGGGACCATGTTCTTAAGCACTGCGATGTTATAGAGATAATAAGCGGGAAATAATCACCATTTTTCAACAGCCAGATTAGGAACTGATTTAAAATGTTTAATATCTCTTGTTATTAAAATACAATTATTTGCCATTGCCAAAGAAGCAACCATCACATCTACTTCAGGGATTTTCTTGCCTTTTTTCTCTAAAATATTACAATTTAAACCAAAAAGATTAGCTGAAGCCAAATCAAAATTCAAGATTTTAATATTTTTATAAAAATCGGTAATTAATTCAATCGCCTTTTCTTTACTTTTTGATTTATACGCGCCTTTAAATAATTCACAAAGAGTTATACAAGTAGTAAAAAAAGGTATATTTCTATCTTTAAAACCAAGAATCTTTTTTTGCAGTTGCGTGTCTCCCCTAAATATATCAATAATAATATTTGTATCCAAACAATACATTAAAAACCAACCTCTCTTGTTTTGAACTTATTTCGTTCTTTCGTAAGCTCTTTGGATATTTTATTTAACTCATCTCTGGTCCCAGGCCATTTTCCAAAGAAATCCAGAATGGATTTTTCTTTTTTAGATATTCTTCTAACTACTTCGGAAAAAGATTCTCCTGGATTTTTAAGCAATTTCAGGGAATCGTATGCATCATCTGCCAATGAGATAATTTTAGTCATATTTTGTATATATGCATACATATATATAAAACTTTGGTTTTAACTTAAGAATCAATTATATTATTCTGCTGAGAACTCCATTTTTTATTAGGCTGTTTCTTAACCCATTCAGCATATTTATCAATAAATTCTAATCTTTCTTTGAAGTTTTTTTCCTTGAATTTTTTCAGTTTTTCAACATCTATATCCGGAATTTTCATTTTAAATACCTATCAGATACTTCTACTATTTTAAGCTTTTGGCAAAATTGAGTTAATATTTCCTTGTTTAGTTCTTTTTTAAATAGTTTATAAAGATATCTTGCGTCTTCTATATCTTTTTCGCTGCCCAAAAATAATTTGAAAGCAATTTGTAATTCTATGGGAGATATATAAAAAATATTTTTATTTAAAATTACTTTTTTTCTTTCATTTAAGGCTATTGCATCACACTCGTTAAGTTCGATGTGCGGAAACTTTATCTCAATATTGGGGACATATAGTTTTTTTCGAGCAAATCTTATAGAAATATTATCCAAAAGATATTTTTCATATGCTTCTTTTACATCTTCTGTGTTTAAACATTCAAATTTGGAATAAAGTTCTTTCCAAAGCTTTTGAAATTTTTCAAAATTTATCTTTTCAATTATCAAATCGACATCTTCTGAAGTTCTATTTCTCCCAAATAATATCGAGACATATCCTGAGACAAACACATATTTTATGTTTAATTTATTTAATATTTGACTAAAATCTATTACTATTTTATCCAATTTACTCAATTCTCTTTCAAATTCTATTGTTTCAGAATATTTGATTTCCATAGATATATGATGTTTTTGTTCTTTATAAATATTCCTTAACTTATATACTGGAGAAGATAAATATTTAAATAGTAGCATTTTACTATTATTTATAGTAATTTACTACAATGCCAAAACATACAATTAAACTAGAAAAAGAAGAAATAAGTATAATCAAGACTATTAGAGGCATCCACGACATCAAAAGCATTGACAAAGCAATTTCTTTTATTATAAATGACTACGATAGAATTAAGGGTATTTCAAAATTTATTAAAGAACAAAGAAAAAAATGAAAAAAAGAGGAATTTATTTTATAGTTGTCATTTTATTAGTTATTTTTCTAATACAAATGATTTCTGCCTTATTAATCGACAAAACAGACACTAAATTGCTAAACATGACCTTTAATTCAAGCGGAGAGTTAATGCTTAGTCTTGAGGGGGCGCCTGTTCAAATAACTTTGACTGGAGAGCATATTGGAAATGTTTCAATTGAAATAGATGAAGAAGAATTTTATACTGGAATTGGAAATGAAAGTTTTTCATACACCAAGAATATCTCATTAGCAGAGAACATAACTATTGGAGTTGAGTTGGAAAATTCAACATTATTTTTAGACAGACTTGATTATTCGTATTCTCAAGAAGTAGAAGAGCCTGTTCCATACTGGAATTCTAATACTACCAAGTTTGTTATTTTTGCAAATGAAATGCTGGAAATCGAC
>JAFGHW010000023.1 GCA_016929895.1 Candidatus Woesearchaeota archaeon | reverse complement strand
GCTTTTCATTCTCATCTAAAAACTTAATATCAAAAACCTTGGCAAAATTCTGGCCCAAACAATGAGAAGTTGCACCCTGAATCGCCCTGCCAGAAGGCAAAAAAGTCTCAACACTCGTAGTAAACAAAGCACCTGCAAACTTCTCCTTTTCAGATTTTTTTCCTTTAATTACAGGTATTGCATACAATTCCTCAAAAACCCGTCTATATAATTCAAGAATATCATACACCTCATCTTCTGCATCCTTTTGATTAGCATAAGCAGTATGCCCTTCCTGCCATAAAAACTCCCTTGTTCTTAAAAAAGGAACAGGATTTGCAAACTCCCAACGAACAATATTACACCACTGATTAATCAACAAAGGCAAATCCCGATAAGAACGAATCCATTTAGAATAAGACTCGTACATAATAGTTTCAGAAGTCGGCCTAATTGCCAATCTTTCATTTAACTTAGTATTCCCTGCATGGGTAACCCAAGCAACTTCAGGAGAAAAACCCTCAACATGAGCTGCTTCTTTTTTCAGCAAGGCTTCAGGAATAAACAAAGGAAAATAAGCATTCTTAACCCCTCTTTTTTTTATTTCCTCATCAAAAAAAACCTTAACTTTTTCCCAAATAGCATAAGACCAAGGCCTAAACACCATACAGCCAGAAACACTAGTATACTCTATCAAATCCGCTTTTTGAATAACCTGAGTATACCATTCACTAAAATTCTCTGATTTTTTTACAGTAATTCCAATATCTTTTTCTTCTGGCATAGACAAAATGATTTAAAGAGAGATTTATAAATTTTGCTCTTATTTAAAAGGCTTTTCTACATAATCAAAAACTAATGCGGACTTCTCTCTTAACTCATTTTCAACCTCTTTTCTTGTTTTTTTAACACTAACAATGCGGCTTAAATGATTTTTTGTGCAAAACAAAGTATTCTTATCAGGAATATCCAAAATTGTTGTTCTAAATTTTTTAAAAGCAGAATGTTCTGAACAAAAAGGCTTTAAGGTTTTAATAACTCTGCTTCCGCGGGGAATTTTCAGAGTATAAACCGCCCAGCTAAACTTGGGCTTTTTAATTTTATATGATTTAATTCTACCAAAAGTATTTTTAGTTAAAGCCCTAAATTCCAACTCAGGCAAAGAAGGAAAACCTTTTGGTTTTGTCATCTCATGCATGTAAACTTTTTCCAAAGTCGACCCGCCTATGCGAGGATTAACTTCTGAAAAATATAGCTTATTTTTTGGGTCAACAACAAAATCCAAACTAATGAATCCTTTTAAACCATGCATTCCCAAGTATCTGGCGATTTTGATTGTGTAATCTTCGGCTAATTTCTGGATTTTTTTATTCATTTCAGAAGGGTATATTGTTCCTAAATTATTTATTCCGTCCAATAACTGGTCCATAACACCATTGAAAAAAACTTCATTCTCATTAGCAATTATCGCGCTTGTTGTTGGAGAATCTTTAAAATGAATAAAATCTTCTATAATATACTTGCATTGCTCTTTTTTAATATGCGGATGATGCAAGATTGCATTTCTAGAACTAACAATACCGCAACCACTCCCGCCCAAACCATGCAGTTTGGTTATGTATGCCCTATTTTTTTTGAAATGTTTTTGGTATAACTTTAATAAATCAGTTTTATTATGCGCTAAAAACCATCTTGGCTGGGGAATGCCCAAAATATCTGCCATTTCATGCTGAAAAAGCTTATCATCATACTTATTGAAAATTCTTACTTGAGGACCCAATAGGTGTATATTTTTTATTTTTTTATGCAAATTAAATTCAGGGGAATCCTTATATAATTTGATAAAAATATCTTTTTGATTTTGTAAAATCTTTTTAATTAACCTTTTTGTATAATCACTTCTAGAAACTAGTCGGTTAAATGCAGAAGAAGAGCGACCCATATAACATCTTGTTTTGTTTTTTTGAATAAGTTTTTTTAGCTTATTGCTTAAAACAATATAATTTCCTTTGAAGAATGTAGAAGGGAAATTAGGAAAAACATAAATTACTTCTACATTTTTATTATAATATTTTCTTAACGGTTTGAGAAAGAACTTACAAATTTCTTGTCTTTTAAACGCGCCAATATAAAGAAAATAAGCTTTATTTTTCTTTAAAGAAATATTCGAATAAATCAAATTTTTATCCATTTTTTTCTCTTTTTTAAAAAATGGGACTACCCGGATTCGAACCGGGGTCCCCGGCTTTCATTAATGCAAACAAAAAATTGCATTGCCCAAGGCCGGAAGGATAAGCCAAGCTACCCCATAGTCCCGATTAAATCAGAATAAGAATAAAGCGTATTTAAAGGTTACGGCAACCATTGGTCTATTTTAAGGAAAAATTTATTAACAAGTAAAATAAAAGAAAGGCAGAATGATTCACAACAAAAGATTCACGTTAAAACTAAAGAAAAAAGAAAGTGAAAAATTACTTGACACAATTACTGATTTTTTCAAACAAAAACTAGGAAAACAACCACTAAGATATGCAATAGTAGATGTGAAAAAAAATACTCTAATAATAGATGCAACAATACTTGAGGAAAGATGAAAATTTCAAAAAATTATAAGAAAATAGTTGAAATTTTCAAAGTTCCAAACAAGGTTTGAAACAAATGAAGAACATACTAATACAAATAGTTCCAACAGGAGTTGGCGCAGAAATAGGAGGATATGTAGGAGATGCAACGCCATCAACCAATTTATTGGGAAGCACTGTTGACAACATAATCGTGCACCCAAATGTTGTTAACGGAGTGTTATTAAATGCAGCAGACCATAATGCAATCTATGTAGAAGGATACATGCTAGATAAGTTTCTGCAAGGAGAAATAGGGCTAAGACCAGTACGTTCAAACAAAATAGGTGTTATCCTTGATATAGGAGCGAAAGACAAAGAAAGCATTGACCTGGCAATAGACACAATAGAAGCTATCCGGACTAACAAAGGAGTTAAAATCATAGGATACGAACTCACAAAAAAACCAGTAGGAGCAAAAGCAGTAAAAACAAAAGCAGGAGCATTTGTAGGAGAACTAAAAGATGCAACTGTTTTTCTAAAAATAGCCCAAAACTTAATTACAAAAGGGGCAACAGCAATAGCAATAGGAACAATGATACAAATAAACAAAAAAGATTTAGAAATATACTTCAAAGGAAAAGGGCCAAACCCATACGGAGGCACAGAAGCATTAATCTCAAGAACAATATCCAAACAGCTAAATATACCTGCAGCGCATGCGCCACTACTAAGACTAAAAGAAATGGAACAAATGCTATACAAAAGCAGAGTAGATCCGCGTGCAGCAGCCGAAGCAGTAACACAAGCATACCTGGGATGCATATTACAAGGGCTTCACAAAGCAGCACAACCAATACCAATCAACAAAGCAAGAGAAAGCGATATCCTACTAAATGATGTTCTTGCAGTAGTCATTCCAGCAACATGCATGGGAGGAATCCCTGCACTTGCAGCAGCAAAATTCAAAATACCAATCATTGCAGTTAAAGAAAACAAAACAATACTAAATGTAACTGGAAACAAACTAAACATAGATGTCATCAATGCAGAAAACTATCTAGAAGCTACAGGCATTGCCCTAGCACTAAAACAAGGAATAAGCCTTGACACAATAAGAAGACCAATACATCATGTTAAGCAGATAAAATAATCAGCGCAGGAGGCAGGATTTTCAGTCTCCCACCGCGACATTTGAACCCGTAAGACACCGGTCAAGATGTCGCCAGGTCTTCAGCCTGGTGTCATACCAATTAGACCACTCCGGCACTGAAAGCATAAAGTATGAACTACTACCGGTCTCCGCTCCCTTTGGTCGCTCAGACCGGATAGTATCGTTCTAGGCTTGTCTGGTTCTTGTCATGCATTGC
>JAFGHW010000022.1 GCA_016929895.1 Candidatus Woesearchaeota archaeon | reverse complement strand
CTTGGGCAATCCAAAATTGCCTTATCTGGCTTCAGATAGTTTATTAAATCTGCAGAAGTTACTGCCTCTAACCAATTCAAATTCATTGATTTTCTATTCATGATTATATCATCGATTTCTTTTGGTTGAATTTTAACTATTTTATGTCTTTTAGCGATTTTTTTAATCTCATTAAACATTCTTTCTCTAGTTCTTGGGGTTAGAAGTTTTGAGTCTTTTACACCTAACGCCTTTAATTTAGGAATATCTTCTTCTTTAATTACTAAAGCACAAATCACTAACGGCCCAATAGCAGGACCCTTGCCTGCCTCGTCAATACCACAGATTAATGCCATATTCTAAACTATAAATCCGGAGTTTTTAAAACTTATCACAAAACTTTAAATATTACTATTTAAAAGACTGTATAAAAATGAACTTAAAAGACAGACTAATAGAAAATTTACTCGAAGAAAGAAAACAAGAAGAAAATCCTTTCTATGAATTAGGAAGAAAATATTCTAAAAATCCTTCACAAGGAAGAGAAATAATGAAAAAGATATTTGGAGAATATTGCAGGATATGCGGCGAAATTTTAGTTGAAGAAGGAATATCAATATACAACCTTGTAAATGGGCAGATACCTAATTATATTATCTGCTCTCTTCAAAATAAAATCGCTTTAAACGGTCTTGACCCGATAACACGATTCAGCCTTGGATTTAGTATGGGAGTGCAAGAAGCAAATAATGAAACAGTAAAAACAATAACCAACATTATCCAAGGATATTTTCATTTAGGACAAGCTAATTCTGATGAATTTTTAAAAGCATTAGATAAATTAGATTTTCAAAGCATGATTAAACTTTATGAAGAAAATCATGAAGAACTAGATGCAAAACATCCTGAAGCAAAAGGAATAATAGACATATTAAAAGAAAAAATATATAAACTTGAGAATGTTAATTCATGATATGAAACCAATAACAGACTCAGATATTCTGCAATTTGTTGGATTAAAAACATTAGAACCAATGGAACAAGAACTGGTTCAACGAATTTCCACTGAGAACTTTGAAAAGATTAGGCGAATGCTGAAAAACATCACAAAAGTAAAAGTTCAGATAAAAACATATGAAAAACAAGGCAAACGAAAGAAATATTCTATCCATTTGCAAGCAAGAGCACCAGGAGGACCATTAGACGTAGACAGAGCGCAGGATTTTGACTTGGCACGCGCGATTCACAAAGGATTTGCAGACTTGAAAGGATTAATCGAACATAGAATGCATTTGGAAGGATTAAAGGGAATGAAGAAGTGAATCTGCTATTTCTTTAAGCGATTTAAAAATCTTATCCTTAGGAATAACTTCAACCAATTGAGAATAACTTTGATAATCACTCTGAATCGCATAAAAATTAATTCCTGTCATTTTTGCAAGCCTGGCATCAATAGTAGTATCACCAATATACATTATTTTATCTCTAGGCAATTTAAACAATAAAATCAAATCATTTAATCTTTTTGGATCTGATTTATCTGCGTCTCCAATAATAAATGTAAAAAAATCAAAAGAACCAAAAGACTTATGCTCTTCAATTAATTTATAAGCCGGATGAGAACTAAAAATACACAAAGACAAACCTGCAGAATAAAGACTTTTGATTGCATCAATTGCGCCTGGCAACGGTTCTGGCATAGGCATTCCATCCAATAAACCATGATGAATACCAACACATTTCTCTGCGTCTAAATCAGGAAAATTATTCTTATAGAATTCAAAAAGAGATGGTGCAAAGGTTCTTCCAATAAACTCTTTTCCTACTGGTTTTTTGCTAAAATAATCTAATGTTTTGTTTACCCTCGCCAAAGTAATGTGATGATCGTCACTAACCACACCACTATTATCTAGAATAGCCAGCCCAATATCCTTCATTATACGCATAAATAGAACCTATTTTAAAAATTTTTGGGAAAGTCATAGCGGAGAGAGGATTTGAACCTCTGACCTCCGGGTTTCTCCTCAAAAACGCAATCAAAGATTACGATATATGAGCCCGACGAGCACTCCAGACTGCTCTACTCCGCTGCAGAATAAAAAGTAACAAGATTTTGTTTATAAAGCTTTGCACTTATCTTTAAGACAAGCAAAAACAAAAGTTCAAAGAAACATTTAAATATGAAAAAAATCATGTTTAATCAAATATGGGAAAAACAATAGGAATAATAAGCATAAAAGGAGGTGTAGGAAAAACATCTTCTGTGGCTGCATTAGGAGCAGCAATTGCAAATTTCAACAAAAAAGTTCTGATAATCGATGCAAACTTCTCAGCACCAAACTTAGGACTGCACCTAGGAATAGTAAACCCAAAAATAACCCTGCACCACGTGCTTAGAGACAAGGCAAAGGCAGAAGATGCAATATACAAATACAAAAACATGAACATAATGCCAGCATCATTGCTGGACAGGCAAATAAAAAAACCATTAACATTCAGAAAAAAAATAGAACATTTAAAAAAAATGTATGACTTTATACTAATAGACTCATCACCTTCTCTAAACAATGAAACACTAGCAGCAATGATGGCATCAGACGAACTGCTGGTTGTAACAACACCAGATTATCCAACACTAAGCACAACAATGCGCGCAATCAGGATAGCAAAACAAAGAAAAACACCAATAATAGGGGTAATAATAAACAAAGTATACAACAAAAATTTTGAATTAACACTGGAAGAAATAGAAGAAGCAGCAGAAAGCCCTGTTTTAGCAGTTCTTCCGCATGACACAAACGTATTAGAAGCACTAGCAAACACAACACCATTAACAAACTATTCAGACAAAACAGAAGTTGCAGTAGAATACACAAAACTTGCAGCAGCACTGATAGGAGAAAAATACACAGACAACAGATTCAAAGCAATACTAAAACAAATATTCAGCAAAACGCCACAGCAAGATGTTAACAGAACAGTATTAAGAGATTTAAGAGAGTAAAACTTTAGTTCTTCCGAAAGGTTTAAATATGCACTTCTCTTGAAAAAATAAAGGGTTGTGATAATATTTTGCGCCGCGGTGGCACAACCTGGTACTGCGCAGACATAAAGAATACTAAATCTTTGTGGCGTTAGATTGCTAATCCTGTTTCCTTCGGGATATAAGGGTTCAAATCCCTTCCGCGGCGTATTATTACAAGCTAATACAAAAAAAGGAGATTATGTCAAATTGAAAAAAATTCTTATTTTAATCGTGTTATTACTTGCATTACCGCTAATAAATGCATATGAACAAGAAGAAATATTAAACGCACAAGAAATCACAACAAAAATAGAATTATCTTCAGAATTACAATTAATAGAAAAAGGGCCGATGTACAAAATAGAACAATTATACGCTGAACTATACAATTTTCCTCAAGATGACATAAACCAAAGAGTACTCAAACTGGAAACAACACCCCAAGCTGAAAAAAAAGATGACATGCTAAGATACAGATGGATAAGCCCCAAAGAAAAAAGCCTGAAGTACCAATTAACAAGCACTGTAAAAACACAAAATATGTTCAACCCAATCAAAGAAAAAATAACATATCCTGTAAGAAAAGAATTAGACCGGGGATATGATGTATTTCTAAAACCCAGTTTATACATAGATTCATCAAATGAAGAAATCAAAGCAAAAGCAAAAAGTATTATCGCAGAAGAAGATGACCTTTACATAATAGTAAGCAAAATCGCCAATTGGGTAAACAAACAAGTAGAATACAACATTAATACAAAAACAGAAAAAGTAACACAAAAAGCAAGCTGGGTAATGCAAAACAAACAAGGAGTATGCGATGAAATTACCAGCTTATTCATAGGCCTGCTGCGTGCCGCAGACATACCTGCACGCTTTGTATCAGGAATATCATATGCAAACATACCCAACACACAACAAAACTCAAGCCCCCATGGATGGGCAGAAGTATATTACCCAGAAAGAGGATGGCTTCCATATGACATAACATTCGGCCAATACGGAAGAATAGATCCTGGCCATATAAAACTAAAAGAAACACTAGACCCGCAAGAAAAACCAATACGATTTGAATGGCATGGAAGAGATGCAGGAATAGAACCAAAAGAACTACAAGTTTTTGCAGAAATACAAGAAATAAAAGGAAAAATAGAACCAATTATAGAAATAAATACAAAAATAGCCAAAGAAAAAACAGGAATAGGCTCGTACAACCTGGTCATTGCAGAAATAACCAATCTAAAAGACCACTACATCACAAAAGAACTAATCCTCGCAGATGTAAACGAAATAGAAATAAAGGGAACAAAGAAAAAATTATCAATACTAAAACCCCGCGAAACACAAAAATTATTCTGGAGAATCCAAGTAAAACCAGAGTTAGACCAAGAATATGGATATGAAATACCAATAGAAGTATACACGCAATGGGGAGACCAAGGCAAAACAAAATTCAGGTCAAGAAGAGACTATGAAATATATTCACTAAATGATATTGTAAAAATACAAGACTCAACAGAAAAAGGGAAATTAGAAATTAAACAAAAAGATGAATTAAAGGAACCAGAACAAAAAAAAGAAGCACAATCAATTACAACGGAACAAGAAGAACTGATTAAAAAACCAGGAATAATACAAAAGATTATTAAATGGATAAAATCCTTATTTAGCTAAGAATGGAAAAAGTCGTGATAGAAAAACTAGTACCAGACACTTCTGTAATAATCGAAGCAATAATAACACAAAAAATAAATAAAAAAGAACTAGAAATCAAAGAACTCATTCTTCATGAAGCAGTATTTGCAGAACTAGAACACCAAGCAAACCAAGGAAAAGCAACAGGATACGTGGGAATAGACGAATTAAAAGAAATAAGAGAAATGGCCCAAAACAATATGTTTTCATTAAGAATAATAGGACAACGACCAACAGGAGCAGAAATAAGATACGCCAAAATAGGAGAAATAGACGCATTGATAAGACAACTTGCCTGGGACGAAGACGCAACACTAATGACTGCAGACAAAGTGCAAGCAAGAATAGGAGAAGCGCGAGGAGTAAAAACATGCTTCATACCACTAGAAAGCAAAGCACGAACAATCGCACTAGAAAAATATTTTGACGAAACAACAATGTCAGTACACTTAAGAGAGGGCGTTGCAGCAAAAGCAAAAAAAGGAAAACCGGGCGCCTGGGATTTTGTAAACATAAGCAAGAAAAAACTAACAGCAGAAACAATCAAAGAAATCTCAAGAGAAATAATAGAAGAAGCACGAATAAGAACAGACGGATTCCTTGAAATCGAACGCCAAGGAAGCACAATAATCCAACTCGGCCTGTACAGAATCGTTGTTACCAGGCCGCCATTCTCAGATGGATGGGAAATCACAGCAGTAAAACCAGTAAAACAACTGAACTTAATGGATTACAAACTCGGAGACAAATTAACTGCCAGAATCGCAGGACAAGCAGAAGGAATACTAATTGCAGGAGCGCCAGGACACGGAAAAACAACATTTGCACAAGCATTATCTATTTACTTTGCGGAACAAGGAAAAATCGTTAAAACAGTTGAAGCGCCGCGAGATTTAATACTCCCAGAAGAAATAACACAATTAGCAATAAGCAGAGGAAGCCCTGAAGAAATACACGACGTCCTATTATTATCCAGGCCAGATTACACAGTATTTGATGAAATGAGAAACACAAAAGACTTTCTTCTTTATTCTGATTTAAGACTTGCCGGAGTAGGAATGGTAGGAGTAATTCATGGGACCAATCCTATTGATGCAATCCAAAGATTCATAGGCAAACTAGACCTGGGAGTTATACCACATGTGATTGACACAGTAGTATTTATCAAAAACGGAGAAATAGGGCAAGTGCTCTCTGTAAAAATGGCAGTAAAAGTACCTTCAGGAATGACAGAAGCAGATTTAGCACGACCTGTTATTACTATCGACGATTTTGAAACAGGAAAAGCACTAGCAGAAATATACTCATATGGAGAAGAAACAGTAGTAGTGCCAGTAAGCGAGGTTAAAGAAAGACAAACAGGAGCAAAAAAACTAGCTGCAAACGCAATAGAACGAGCATTTCAACGATACACAGATTACATAAAAGTAGAACTGCCATCAGATGAAAAAGCAATAGTCCATGTACCCGAAGAAAGAATAGCGGGAATAATCGGAAGAGAAGGGAAAAATATAAGACAATTAGAAGAACAACTAGGAATCGGGCTAGATATTCGCGCTCTTGGCGAAGAAGAACAACAAAAACCAGAAGGAAATGAAATAACATATGACCTGGAAGAGAGCAGCAAATACTTTGAATTCTTCTTAGACAAAAAAATGCAAGGAAAAGACGCAGACTTATATATTGGCGATGACTATTTAGCCACATTTAATGTAGGAAAAAAATCAACCATAAGAATCAAAAAACAAAATCCCTTGGGAAAATCGATTTCAAATGCGCGAAAATACGGGGAGAGGATAAGAATTTTGGTCTGAATTATTGATACCCCTGCCATAATTCTTTGCATAATCAAGTGCGTTATTATCTTTTGAAACTGAATTTGGTTTTTCTTTTTTCTTCTTATCAGGAATTCTTTTTATTACTTTCCACATATATTCTGCATCAGAAGGATATTTTTCATGTAAAAATTCAAAAATTTCTTTTCGCTTCATATAACGAGATAAATCCTTTTCACTATTACAAAACTTCTTAAAAACTTCGTTACAAACCTCAGCAATATTGTCCACACTATCCCCTTGCTTTTTAAGAATGTTCTACAAAAACTACTATTTAAAGTTTATGACCAAAAAGTATATAAATTCTAATATAACCAAAAGGAATATGCTAGATATAAACTTATTACGGCAAAAACCAGAAATAGTCAAAGAAAATCTGAAAAAAAGATTTCAAGCAGACAAAATCAAATGGGTAGAAGCAATTCTTGAAAAAGACAAGCAATGGAAAGAACTAAAAAAACAAAGCGATTATTTGCGCTCAGAACGAAACAGAATCTCACTGGCAGTTAACACTGCAAAAAAACAAGGAAAAGACGCAAAAACACTAATAAAACAAGCTGCAGAAATCCCAAAAAAACTAAAACAAATAGAAGAAGAAAAAGCAAAACTAGAATACGGTATAAAACACGATTTAATGAGCCTGCCAAACATAATACATGAATCAGTCCCAAAAGGCAAAGACCAAAGCGAAAACAAAGTCATAAAAACAATCGGCAAACCAACAAAACCAGGATTTGCACTAAAAAACCACGGCGAACTAATAGAACAAACAGGACAAGCAGACTTTGACAGCTCTGCACAAATATCAGGAACAGGATTTTACTTTCTAAAAGACAAAATCGCCTGGCTAAACCAAGCACTAATACAGTATGCACTGGACTTTTTGCGCAAAAAAGGCTATACCTATATAGAACCGCCGCTAATGATGCGACGCAAACCATATGAAGGAGTAGTTGAAATGCAAGACTTTGAAAACGTAATGTACAAAATTGAAAACGAAGACCTGTACTTAATAGCAACAAGCGAGCACCCATTAATAGCACAATTCATGAATACAAAAATACCAGAAGAAAAACTGCCTATAAAACTTGTCGGGTACAGCATGTGCTTTAGAAAAGAAATAGGAAGCCACGGAGTAGACACACGGGGATTATTCAGAACACACCAATTCAACAAAGTAGAACAAGTAATAATATGCAAACCAGAAGACAGCTGGAAATATTTTGATGAATTATTACACAATACAGAAGAACTCTTTAATGGATTAGAAATTCCATACCAATTAATAGAAATGTGCTCAGGAGACATAGGAAACCTAAAAGCAAAACAAATAGACATAGAACTATGGATGGCAAAACAAGGCAAATACCAAGAAGTAACTTCGCTTAGCAAT
The DNA here is from genome assembly GCA_016929895.1 of Candidatus Woesearchaeota archaeon. Lineage (GTDB taxonomy): Archaea > Nanobdellota > Nanobdellia > Woesearchaeales > ARS49 > WJKI01. Next base: position 11,890 of record JAFGHW010000022.1, on the reverse strand, counting down.
TGCACTGATTACCAAGCCCGCAGATTAGGAATAAAAAGCATTGACAAAAACGGAAACAAGACGGTTCTGCACACACTGAATAACACAGCAATAGCAACATCACGAGCAATAGCAGGAATAATTGAAAACTTCCAGCAAGGAGACGGAACTATACTCATACCAAAAGCGCTGCAAAAATACACGGGGTTTAAACACGTATGAAGATTCCAGCGCTAGTATGGCTGATGCTTGGAATTGTATTATCTGCATCATCATATTATTTAGGAGATGATTTTGTATTATTCTTTTATGCGGGATTAATCATTATTGCTTTAGGTGTGTTTAAGCTAATATTGGAATATGTATTTTCTTCAAAAGAAACGTCCATAGAAAAGAAAGCAGTACAAGAAAAAGAACACTATGACAAATGCAGGCACTGCAACAATGTTGTCAGACGAATTGATTATTATTGCTCTATGTGCGGGAAACAGCTGAGATAAGGAAAAGCTTTTTATATTTCTACTCGTTATTGCCTTTTATGGTAAAACCATTTTTATACGACGCTGTTGATATGCTCTATAATTCTGTAATGAAACACATGCCTAAATATATGCAAGAAAGAGATATAGCAAATGCTTGTATATTTGGATTCTTTGGGACATTAGGGTTGACATACGTTCTACAATGGACATCAAAAAATGTAGTAGATAAAATAATTCCTGGCTTTGATAAAATTGCTTTACCAAAATTAGAAAGATTATGCCAAGTTGGAATCACAATCGCGCCAGTACTTTATGCAACCATAGACCCGGAAGGAGCAAAAGCAATAATAACACAACATCCAGCATACATATCAGGAATGGCGGGTGCTGCCTTAGGAGGAATATTAGGGGCAGAGTTAGATCAAAGAAAACGTTTATGCAATCCTCAATCCTTAGAAAAAGAAGTTGAAAAATCAGTAGTATACCCTCCTGAAGAAAAAGACTTATAAACTCTTTAAGATTAATAATTCTAGATGAGCATGTTCAAAGATATGCTGGGGGCAGAAGAAAGACTAATAACAAACGAATACGCACTAGACTACGAATTTGTACCAAAACTGCTTCCTTTCAGAGAAAACCAGCAAAAACAGATTGTAGAATGCATTAAACCACTGCTTTTTGAAAGAAATGGCCGCAATCTATTTGTATACGGAGCTCCAGGAATGGGAAAAACTGCAGCAGCCCGCTGGGTTCTGCGTGATCTTGAAGAAAATACAGAAGGAGTAATACCCATATATGTTAATTGCTGGCAAAAAAACACCAGTTTCAAGATTTTTCTAGACATCTGCGAACAAATGGGATATAAATTTTTGCAGAACAAGAAAACAACAGAATTATTCAAAATAATACAAAAAGACCTGAACACAAAGGCAGCAGCATTTGTGTTTGATGAAATAGATAAAATAGAAGACTTTGAATTCTTATACACCTTACTTAATGAAATATACCGCAAATCAATAATCCTTATAACCAATCATAAAGAAACACTCGCAGACATGGAAGACAGAATAAAATCAAGACTAATGCCAGAAAGCCTGGAATTCAAACCATACACTGCTGATGAAACATTTGAAATATTACAACAAAGAGCCCGATTGTCAATAGTAGAAGGAGCACTGAATGAAGACACGCTGAGGTTAATAACAGACAGCGCAGTAAAAAGACAAGACATTCGAACAGGAATACACCTGTTAAGAGAAAGCGCACGAATAGCAGAAGATGAAAGCTCAAAAAGAATTGACATAACACACACAGAAAAAGCGATTTCTAAATTAGAAAATTTTCAAATAAAAAAATCAAGTGATTTAGAAGAAGACACACGATTTATTTTGGGAATTATCAAAGAAAACTCAGACAAAAAAATAGGAGATATATTTAATGCTTACAAAACAAAAGGAGGTGTAAGTGCATATAAAACATTTCAAAGAAAAGTTGAGAAATTATCAAAATTAGGGTTTATAACTGCAAAAAAAACCTGCGGAAAAGAAGGAAACACAACAATTCTAAGTGCCTGCAAAAAACTTACAGAATTTTAATATTTCCCTCTAAAAAGCCTCTTAAGAACTTCTTGGGAAATAAAAATATCAAGCGAACCTATATTTTTTATCTTAGGCTTTTTATCTCCAAAAAAATAAATCAAAAAATCGCCTGAAATAGCTTTTTTGATATCCTCCCTGTTCTCTATAATACTATAAATATCTTTAAACTGAAGAGGCAAAATCGCATTGTTTTTAGAATCATAACCCACAATAACAACTCCGCCATTATTTTCAGACCATTCAGGCTTTGTGGTTTTATACTTTTCTAAACAATCAAACAGAGCTTTAATATTATCATGTTCCATAAAATAAAATAAAAAACTATAATTATATTTAAAGATACGGCAAAATCCCGTACAAAAGCCACTGGCCAGGTCTGTGCGAGTTATATAAATTGGATTTCTATCATTATTCTTAGAGGCAGCGCAAAATCAAAAGCTTTGATTTTGCTGGTCTCCAAATCCAAGAATTTTGAGGTGATGTATATGGACCTAAGCGTACCAACAATAAAAGAACTGCTTTTTGAACAAATCAAAGCAGTATCAATACAAGAAGGAGAATTACGATTAAGGAGGTGATTGCATGAAACAAAAATTAATATTTGACACAGATGAACTGGAAAAAGACATATTCATGCCATCAGATGAAGAAGCAGATATGGTTCATTTATTTGAACTAAATGACAGAGACATATACACAGAAGACGGCATAAACGCGATGATAGACGATGAAAGCATAGACTCATCAGAACAAGGATTCATGCTGGGCTGGATATCGGCCTAACTTTCAAAAAAGTTATGTTCAAAGGCGCTCTTTGTTCAAGCTTGAGAAGCATTCTATATGCTGTTTGCTCTGCAAACAGAGGCATAACTCTTCTTTCGCTTTCACAATATCGCGCGATCACTTATCTAATACGCAAGCTTTTTAAATACTCTGCACTTGTTCTTTTACTATGAGAGTCCTAAATAAAGACGAATACCGAGTAAACAAATCAAAATTACACAAAGAAATAGAACAAGGAGCAGTATTCGTACACCCAACAGACACCATTTACGGAATAGGCTGCGATGCAACCAATACAGAAGCAGTCAAAAAAATAAGAGAAGCAAAACAAAGAAAAACACAACCATTCTCAGTCATTGCACCTTCAAGCAACTGGGTAAGGGAAAACTGTGAAATTACTCCTCAAGTAGAAAAATGGCTAAATAAATTACCAGGGCCATACACACTAATTGTCAAACTCAAAAAACAAAATTCAATTTCCAAAGAAGTAATGCCAGGCAAAAAAACAATAGGAATACGCAGACCAGACCACTGGATAAGCGAACTAGCAACAGAAATGGGAAAGCCAATAGTAACAACATCAGCAAACATCGTAGGACACAGTTTTATGACATCACTAGAAACACTAAACCCTATAATCAAAGCAAAAATGAATTTCATTCTATACGAAGGAGAAAAAAAAGGAAAACCAAGTTCTATAATAGACTTAACATTAGGAGAAGGAGAAATAATAGAAAGATGAAAATACTCGCAGCAGGCGACCTTCATGGAGACACAAGAGTTGCACAAAAACTTGCCCAAAAAGCAGAAAAAGAAAACGTAGATTATGTAATTCTTTGCGGAGATATAACATACGCAGAACAAAGCACAGAAGGATTAATAGGACCATTTATTGCAAAAGGAAAAAAAGTTATACTAATCCCAGGAAATCATGAAACATTAGCAACAGCAGACTTTTTAGCTGAGTTGTACGGCGCTAAAAACCTGCACGGATATTCTATTAAGACAAAAGATAAAATCGGAATATTTGGATGCGGGGGAGCAAACATAGGTCTATCACAGTTAACTGAAGATGAAATATTTGAAAAACTAAAAAAAGGATTTGAAAACATCAAAGACCTAACTAAAAAAATAATGGTAACACACGTACATCCTGCTGAAAGCAAAATGGAAAAATTCACACAATTCTTTCCAGGAAGCACAGGAGTAACAAAAGCAATAAAACAATTCAAACCAGATTTCTTACTATGCTCACATGTTCACGAAGCAGAAGGAATAGAAGAAAAAATAGGAAATACTAAAGTAATAAATGTAGGGAAGAAAGGGAAGATAATAGAGGTTTAACCCTTCATAACACCATAAGGAACTAACTTAACAACTTTCTTGGCTAATTTTAAACTATCAGAAACTCTGACAACTTCATTTATGTCTTTGTAAGAAGCAGGACCTTCTTCTGCCAAGCCTTTCCAAGAACCTGCCTTAACCTCAATATCCTTTTGCTCTAAAGCCGTTTTAACAGCCTCTCCGCGAAATTGCTTTAAAGCAGCAGACCTTGACATAACCCTGCCAGCACCATGAGCAGTAGAACTCCAAGAAAGCATTTCAGCCTCTTTAGTCCCAACCAATAAATAAGAAGCAGTGCCCATACTGCCAGGAATAATAACAGGCTGACCAACCTTTCTATAAACAGCAGGAATTTCCTCTCTACCAGGACCAAAAGCCCTAGTAGCACCTTTCCTATGAATGCATAACTTCTTTTTCTTGCCATCAATAGTATGCATTTCCAACTTAGCAATATTATGACAAACATCATAAACCATATCCATGCCATCAGAAGAACCCATAATCTTCTTAAAAGAATCACGCGTCCAATGAGCAATCATCTGCCTATTCGCAAAAGCAAAATTAATAGCACAAGCCATTGCCTGAAAATACTTTTTGCCCAAATCAGAATTAATAGGAGCATTAATCAACTCCCTATCCGGCAAATGATTTACACCATACCTGTCTTCCATTAAACGAATATAATCAGAAGCAACCTGATGACCAAAACCCCTAGAGCCACAATGAATCATAACAAGAATTTGATTTTCTTTTTCAATACCAAAGGTTTTTGCTATTTTTTTATCATAAATCTCTTCCACTTTTTGAATCTCCAAAAAATGATTGCCAGCACCTAATGTACCTAACTGAGGTTTTCCTCTAATAATTGCCTTTTCAGAACACACAGAAGGATTGGCACCGGGCATACAACCATTTTCTTCGGTTCTCTTTAAATCATCCTTTGTTCCATAATTATTATCAAACGCCCACTTACCACCCTTTGTTAAAACCTCAAACAATTGTTCTTTTGAAAGCTTAGTAATTCCACCTCTGCCAACACCGGCAGGAACATCTCTCGCTAATTGATCTAATAATTGTTTTCTTTTTTTATCTACTTGTTTTGAAGTAAAAGGAGTTCTTAAAACTCGGACGCCGCAATTTATGTCATACCCAACACCGCCAGGAGAAACAATACCTTCATCTAAATCAAATGCAGCGACACCACCGATAGGAAAACCATAACCCTCATGAGCGTCAGGCATTGTATAAGACGCTTTTTGAATACCAGGTAAACAAGCAACATTGGTTCCTTGAACTAAACTTCTGTCTAACTTGATTTTTTCCATCAATTTATCAGAAGCATAGATTATAGTGGGAACTTTCATTTTACCTTGTTTTTTAATTTCCCAGGTATATTCTGCTACCTTCTTTGGTTCCATATCTTTCTATAATACAGTCTTATTTAAAAATGTTACTAAGATTAAGCGCCGGCGCCGGGAGTTTCACCCAGAGAATGAACTTCATCCAGGTTTTGAACCCAGAAACCCTTTCGGGAAAGGAAGTTTCAATTCCTCGCTCTGCCAGGTTGAGCGACGCCGGCATGAAAAGTTCGCAAAACATTGTTTTGTGAACTTCGCCAACTTTGTTGGCGTAAGTTTTATATACTTTGCTTATTTTTATATTAATTGAAGTTTCAATTCCTTGCATCGCCAGGTTGAGCGATGCTTTTTTTATTTTCTTAATTCTTAATATGCCTTTCTGATAAAAATACCAATTAATTCCGAATAAATAGAAAGAATTACGAAAGAAAAATTATTTTTAATAAAGAAAACAATAAAAAAGCGGAAAAAAGATTAATTGATTCGGATTTTTCATTATTTAAAATTACAAATCCACAACAACCTGAACAAAATCCTTTTTAATCTCCATCTCAGAATAAGTTACAGCCTTAACAGAACCAACGTGCTTATGCTTTCCGATTTTATCACCAAACATTGAGCCGGTTATCTCAAATCCCTGTTTTGTTTTTGAGATTTTTATTTTATCTATTTTACAAGGAATAAATGCATCTGTATCCAATAAAACCAAGAATTCTTCCAGCCATCTATACAACAATGCCTTTTCATCTTTTCCGGATGCAGTAACTTCTTTTTTAATCTTTGGCTTAACCTCCTTTATTTTAAACATATACGAAAACATAGCAAGAACAGCATTACCAAACTGAGTTTCTTTACTATTCCCAAAAGCTCTGAATTTTCCATCGGCAGTGTGCGGAAGAATTTCAAAATTTTTCATTTTAATAAAACTCGATTCCTTTTGCCTTTTCTTCTTTTTCTTTTTTCTCTTCTTCAGGAATATTTAACTCTGAAAAACCATCATCTTTTTTAGGTGAAGAACCAAACATATCTGCAAAAGCATTGGCGGCCGGAGATTTATCCTCACCAAAAATAGAATCTTTAGGAGCCTCATTAGTATAAACCTCTTTATCTCCAACCAGACTCATAAGCATTCTAATAGCTTTCCTAATTTCTGCATGAGAATCCTTTTGAGTATCAATTGTAAGCTGCATGAATATAACCTCAGAAAGATAACTATATATATTTTTCTATGCGAAACAAATATATATAAGTTATATTTGAATATAACCATGAGAAAAAAAGAGATGATTGTTATTTCTATAAGCATACTAATTATATTTTCCATTGCAGTTTCTGCTGAAACAATATCCTGGAGAACACTTTACAAAGGCATGCTAAACAAAAAAATAAGCTATGTAGAAATAAATGGAATATATCAACCATTAAATATCATAACCGGAAAACAATCCATCGACTGGGATGACCACCATTCTGGACCGGCTATTGAACCACAAACAAGAAGAATAGACCTTACAACACCAAATCCAAACTATATCTTCAGCTGCAGAAGCTATGTAAATGACTTCATAACCGAATCTCTTATGAAAACATTAAAGCAAAGCATGATTGATGTACAATCAGAAAAACTCAGCGAAAATATAAAACAAATGCAACAAAAAATAAACCAATTATCCCAAAAATATTATGAAGCACAAAATGCTAATGATGAAACTACTGCACAAGAATATCTCCGCCAAATATTAGAAATAAATAATACTGCAACAGTACTAAGAGAACATTATGAATTTTTCAAAACAGATGATGATTTCTGGACATCTTATTTTTGCGATGAAAGAAGTGATTTCTGGCTGTTAGAAGGGTGTGCGAACTCAATGCAAAAAACTCGCCCTGATTATCCTGATGCAAATTTATATCAAATATGCGAAGACTGCATAAAACAATATAGAGACAAATACTGCAAAAGACGCGTTTTTGATGAAGAAGAAATTACTGAAATAGTAGAATTCATACCTTTTCCAAAAGATATAACAATAGGTATGGGCCAAAGACAAATAAGACCAGAAGATTTTGAAAAATTAAGAGCAGACGGGAAAAAAGAAAAAAAGAAATTTGATGAATACCTTCAAAAATGCAAAGAATGCGAACAACTCAAAGAAAAAAGCAAAAAACTGGAAAAAGATGCTGAAAAAATAAAAATAGACGTGTATAATCTACAAAATGATTTTAAAAATAAATTAACAAAAATAGAAACTCTAAAAAAAGACTTAGATGAAGCGAACAAAGAAAAAGAAGAATACTTTAAAGAAAAATCCTGGGCATCATCAGGTGATATAAAAGTAACAGATGTAGATTTAAGATTAACAAGACAAGCATCAAAACAAGCATGGGAAGAATACAGAAAAGCACCAAGCAGAGAAAAGGCAAAATGGGTAGAAAGCAGATGGAAATATTACAGCACGCCCGAAGGAAGAGAAGAACTCAGAAAAAAAGCGTCAGAACTATTTGGCCAAGAGATAAGCACTATTAAAGAAAAAATCAATACTGAAGAAGGGAAAAAAGATAAAATACAAAACGAAATTCAATCAAAACAAAAAAAATACAAAGATTCATTAAAAGAAGCAGACCAAGCAAAAAAAGAATATGAAGCCTGCTATAAAAAATACTGCGAGAAAAAACAAGGATGTCCAGAAGGACAATATACTAATCCAAACTGCGAACAACAATGCCCAAAAGAGCTCTGCGAAAGAACAAGCATAGAACCAGAATGCTATGAATGCAAAAAACCAGTAATAGAACCTACTGTAAAAGACATAATTCCTACAACAACGCCCAAAAAAGACATAACACCCCTGCCTGAAAAACCAAAAGATATAACCCCTAAAGCACCTCCAAAGACAGCGCCAAAATTAGATTGTTCTCAGGAATTTCCAGGAATGGAATTAATGCCTGCGACATGTATTGAATCGTGCAAAGCACACGGCGATTTTAACAGCATACCAAACAAAAAAATATGCCATAATTACAAAATAGAAATGAAATTCAAACAAAAAGGAGACCAAACCTGCTGTGCAAGAAAAATAACAGAAACCCCAATACCCGGCTGCACAGAAGCAAACTGGGGCGGATGGACACAAGGAGGAAAACCAATAGTAAAAGAAGAAACAACTATACCAACCCAAATACTTCCTGAACTGCAGCAAGAAGAAATAAGAACAGGCAATTAGATAAACTGCACATCAACCAGCATAGAATCCCAAGTAGGATATTCCTCAACAATAGCGGGGATGAAATTTAATCTTTTTACCTTTTCTTTGATGTCATCAATAATAGCTATAGATGTCAATAATCTCAACTTATTTTTGTCTATTTCTACCAAATCTTTTGGAATATTCAATTGATTTTTAAGTTCAGTTAGTTTTTTAATTACTTGGGCGTTATTTAATTTTTTAATTCGCTTTTGATAATCAATTCCTGGAACAGATTCTTTTCCGTATATACAACCCCTAACAAGAGTTCCATCAGGAGTTATGAAATCAAACTTTTTTGCAACTGAGAGAGCTCTTCTTTTTATTCTTCGGGTTAACTGGGCCTTATCTTTGGTTTGAGCAGTGCAATAATGAATGTTTAATTTTGTGTTTTTTAAGCATTTTAGCAATTGTTTGGCCAACTCCTGGCTGCCTTTTACAGCATATGATAATTTGGATTTCTGCCTGAACCCTCTTTTTCTCAGCTTATTTGCATTAGTATCTGAAATCTCTAATTCATTTAGGTTTAAAAAATCGATTTTGTCTTTGACATAGTTAATCAACTCTAATGTTTGTTTCTTTTTGCCTGGAATGACCGGAATTTCAACACCAATATCCCAATCGAATTCTTTTGCGATCGAGATTCTGGGCCATTCTACTTTTTTATCCAGCATAGGATGGAATCTAATTTCATCTAAGCCGGCCTTGTAAAGTTTTTTTAATCGATTTTTTGTCACTAGGTTTAAAGGGGTGTAAAGATGTATGTGGAATTTTTTCCCAAACTTCTTTTTTAATAGTTTAATGTATTTTATTGTTCGATTTAATTTCACTAGAGGGTCTCCTCCAGTAATGCCTGCGCCTTTTGCTTTTGTTAATTCTGCTTCTTTTATTATGTCTTTTTGTGTTGTGATTTTCCATTCATTAGCAAAGATTACATCTTTTCCACACTTCTGCTCGCTTATAGGGCAGAAGAAGCAACGATTACTGCACAAACCAGTAATAAACAATACCAATTTTTGCCCCTGAACACAATACTTGCAACCCTTTGCAAGATTTCCCTGTTTCCAAGAATAAAAACTTGTTTTTTTCATTCAAACATCCTTTGATAAATCAAAAAATGTGCTTATTTATAAATATAGCCACATTTTTTGGTCATCAAAGAATTTTTTATTGAATACTACATAAAAATTCTTTGATAGTTAAGAAAAATTGAGTTTGCGGTCTCTTCTTGTGTGAATTTTTTTATTGCCGCGATTTTTTTAATTGATTCTATAACATTTTTTGGCTCATTTCTTATTCCGACTTCTGGACTTAACCAAGGCGCATCTGTTTCTGTCAATAACTGATTAATATTAACCAAGGAAACAACAGTTTCAAAATGCTGCAAACGCTTAATCACCGGGGGAATAGAAAAAGACCAGCCATTATCTGCTGCTTTTTTAATTAATGCTTTTCTTCCGCCAAAACAATGCATAACAATCTTTTTTAATCTGCTGGATTCCAACATATCAATACATGCCTGTTCTGCAGAACGACTGTGAACAATAATCGGCTTTTTTATTTTCTCTGCAGTGCCTATAACTTTTTGAAAATTCTGCTTTTGCTGTTTTTCATAATTCTTAAGATACTTAAAATCCATCCCGCACTCGCCTATTGCAACTATTTTTGATTTGTTTTTTTTAATAAAGTCAAGCTCTTTCTCTACATCAAACGGCTCTGCCTGCCTTGCAAGGCCAACTTCATCTAATGCATCTATCCTGATGTTCAGGGCATCGATTGGATAAATACCAAGCGAGCATTTTACAATATCATATTTTTTTGCCAGCTCTAAAGCCTGCCTATTAGTAGGGACATTAACGCCGGCTGTAATTATAACCTTAACATCTGCTTTTTTTGCATTTTCTATAACCGTATCTAAATCTTTTTTAAACTTATCATGATTCAAATGGCAATGAATATCTACTAGGTTCATAAACAAGAGAAATTCAAACTATTTTATTTAAACTTTATCCTTAACAGAAGCATAGATTAACGGCAATGCTATTGTTGCGTCACAGTAAACATCTACAAATTTTGCTTTTTCATTCATTTTGCCCCAAGATATTCCTTCTTTTAATTCAGCGCCAGAAGAACCGCCAAACTGAGGCATGTTTGTGGAAATCTGAACACCATAAGATGCCCCTTTGCTAAACTGCATAGACTGCTGAATGAAATTTTTCGGGAGTCCTCCACCTATATATATAACACCATTTTTTTTAGAATCCCAAGAAATACTAATTATTTCCTTCATATCCTCAAAAACAGGCAAATCAAAATTCTTTCCTTCTGCCTGCCTTCCCCAAACCATTAATCCTATGCCTGAATCTGCAATACCTGGACAGAAAACAGGAATCTTGTTTTGAAAACAAAGAGTTAATATTGACTTTGGATTGTTGAGTAGTTCGCCGATTTTCCAAACAAATTCCTTAATCGATTTTGTCTTGGACAATTCTTCAAAATTCTTTTTAAAAAAATCCTCCATATCCTCATAAACCTTATTAGGCATAAAAGAATCATAAATCCTATCAATTTGCTTTTTATTTAATTCCTTGTCATCTGCATCTGGACTGCCTTGAAAATGATTATGGCCTAATGCCTCAATTAAATCATGCGTTAAATTTGCTCCGGTAGTAACCAAAACATCAATAAAATCATTTTTAATCATATCCAAAATTATATTCTTCATACCTCCGGGAACCATGGCGCCTGCAAGACCAAAGAAAACCCTGCAATCCTTATCCTGAATCATTTCTGCAAGAACATCAGAAGCCTTAGCAATTCTTCCAGCGCCCATGACACCGGAATTTTTCATCTGATTAACTAAATCAGATACCCGCATTTCCTTATTAACATTAATGTGCTCTATTGGATTCATATAGGAATATAAAATAAAGAGGTTTATAAAACTAAGGTTTATCGTGGTGAAAAAGCAAATATCCGCCTGATAATTATTACACACAGTATCGGCCAGGACTCCGGCTGCGTTGAAAAAGTTCTAAGATAGCACAAATGATATTGTGGGCTAGTGCTCTACAATATGCTTCTGCTCTTTGTGTTGCTAT
>JAFGHW010000021.1 GCA_016929895.1 Candidatus Woesearchaeota archaeon | reverse complement strand
TGGTGGAAGGGCCCTCTTCCACCCCCTCTTGTTCAATCTATGAACAAGAGGGATATATAATTTTTACTAGACTTTCAACGCAGCCCCGACCGTGGCAAAAGATTTAAATATAACTACGCTATTTTGTATATTGTTCTGAGCTCTTTGGATGCCGGGTTTCCGGCTCTTTCTTTTACATTTATTTTTCTTTTTTAATTCTTAATAAGTGTTTTCCAAGCAAAACCGGAAATTCTATTGCAAAAATCGGAAAAATGAGTAGATAAGTTGGAATAAAGAAAGAATAAAAGAGATTTTTTGGGAAAGATTATAGAAAATTCGGAAAAAGAATAGTTTAAACCCCTATAATACTCAAATATTTTCTCTGCCGTAACACTATCACAGGAATTCCTTTTCTTTTAAGAACTCTTTTAAGATTTGCATCCATTGTAGCGACTATTGTATTCTTTTTTGTATTTTCCAAGATTAATTTATCTACAATTTTATGTTTTTTTGTTTTTATTTGGCTTATTTTTTTCTTGTTTAAGATTAATTTAGCTAATTTTGCATTAAATTTATGCTTTCCCTTCTTTTTTTCAATAATATTATCTAATTCATCTAATGTTTTATCAATTATGTATGTTTGATATTTGAAATCACAGATTCTTCTTAACTCTTCAATATAATCCACCTTATTCGCTGCGCAATGCATAAGGAAATCAGTATCCAGGATAATTCTTTTCATACTATACAATATAAAGAAGTAGTATAAATTATTTGCCTTGTTTTTGTTCTTTTAAAAAGTAATAAAACATTTTAGGCAAATAGTAAACAAATTTCATTTTAGCATTGCCAAAAATAATAGAATTCCCCTCTTTTAACTCACGTGAGGTATCCTTGATTTGCATAGAATTAATATATGTACCATTTGTTGATGTATCAGTATATATCAATTTCTCCATTTTTCTTTCAAAAAAACCATGTAATTTTGAAACCGAACCATCAAGAATAGATAATTTAATATTTTTACTCAAACCTCTTCCCACACCAAGTCTGCCAACAAACGGCACATCAGTCCAATCAATCAAAGGCCATGCCAGTTCATAAACATACATCTCTTTTGCACTAAAAAAAGTCTTTTTAAAAGGCGCGGTTATTGTTTTAAAAGACTCATGCTTAGTCTGATTGGTTTCTCCAAATGATGCAAGTAAAATATCAAAACCTTCATGTTCTCTTAAAAAAGCCTCTTTAGTATAGTCCCCAAACTCTCTAATTTTATCATCTAATCTAACAGGCATGATATTAGTTATTATTTTTTCCATAAGAGAAAATAGAAATTGCGGATTTATAAAGCTAATGCAATAATCTAGATGTCTTAACGGCATCGCCAAAAGGATTAGGGCTTTCATTGATTAAAGAAATATTAAACTTATATTTTTTAAGCCACTTAAGTAGTTCCTTAATTTCATTAATAGGGGTTATTTTATGAGATTTTTCGCCCTTAGGACCCCAAGTAATACCAGAGAAATGAGCATGCAAAGGACTGAACTTGAATTTTTTCATAATACCACAGATATGCTTGTAATCAATCTTCCCCTTGTACTTAGCTCTCATATGAGCAAAATCAACACAAACAGCACACCTGGTCTGCCTATGCAGTTTATACAACTCGTCCAAATCACCGAATTGAGAAACCTTGCCAGTAGTTTCAGGACAAAGCATTACTTTCCATTTATTCTTTTTAATAACTTTATTCATTTCGAGAACAGCATCCTTAACAATCTTATAAGCCTGCTCTTTTTTTAGATTGCCATAATAACCAGAATGAAAAACAATATATTTTGCATTAAGATAATGACCGCGCTCAGCGCTATCCAAAATACGCTTTTTAGAAGACTTTCTCACTGATTTTTTACTTGAACACAAATTAATATAATAAGGACAATGAATGGATAGTTTAATACCCAGTTTTTCAGCATGCTGGCCTATTTCATTAGCCATCTTATTATTCATATAAATAGAATGAGTAAACTCAACTTCAGCACATTTCAAACCTGCTTTTTTTATTTTATCCAAGCCCTTAACCGCAGGACTGCCAAGACCTGCAGGACCGACAATGATTGGCATATTCTCATTATAATTTTGGAGTTTAAAAGGTTTTCTTTGAAAATGTTTAAATAGGGAAAGAAATAAAGTAGTAGTATGATAAAAGCAGTCATATTTGACTTTGACATGACCCTGAATTACAGTTTAAAGCAAAAAGTATTCTTGATGTGGAAGTTCTGCAGAGCAAGCCATCATAGTTTTTTCAAATTTTTATTTAAACTGCCGCGTTTTTTTGGAACAAACTTCAAGCAATTGGTAAGAGACTATTCCCATTTTTCAATACCAGAAGCCAGAAAAATATATGTAAAAGCATTCAGAGAAACAGAACATTTATGCACATTCCAAGGAAAAGAAATCATTAAAGAACTCAAAAAAAGAAAATACAAGGTCGGAATTGTTTCAAATGAACTGCCAGAAAACATAAAATACAGCCTAAAAAAATACAATGTAAAAGTCAACCACATAATAAGCACATTTAATTTTAAAAAAGCAAAACCACACCCAATGGCATTAAATAAAATGCTTCAAAAGCTCAAAGTAAAACCATCAGAAGCAATTTACATAGGAGACCATCCGAATGACATCAAAATGGGCAAAAGAGCAAAAGTAAAAACAGCAGGAGTAATAAACATATTACACGGAGCAAGAGCATTAGAAAAACACAAGCCAGATTATTTGATACGAAATGTTACTGATGTTCTAGGAATTCTTAATACATAAAAATTGCTTAATCAGCAACAAGCCTTTTGTACTGCCAGGCAAAAATAGAAGACACAAAAATAGAAAACAGAATGAAAACCAATGTCAAATCCAAAACAATAGAAATGCCAGGAATAAAATAAGCAGTGCCAGGCATGTTATAAATCGCAAAAATAAACACAACAGTCGCAGTTGAAATACCCTTAGGAGAAACAAAAGTCATAAACAACTTCTTGCTAAACGAATAATCCTTGCTCCTAAAACACAAAGAAACAGCAATAAAACGAATAAGAATATATGAAAGGAATAAAATACCAGACCTAATAAAAAAATCCAATGTCAAAGGAATCTTAATAGTCATCCCGACTAATATAAAAACAAATATAAACAATGCTTTAGTCAAAACAGATTCAGCAGAAAGCAAACCTGCCTTGGGCTTTGCCTGCTTAAAAGCAATATTGCCAAAAAAAATGCCCAAAGTTGTAACAGCCAAAACACCGTTGCCGCCCAAATTCTCTGACAAAACATAAGTCAGCATTGCAGCAACAATAACGGCCAAAGGAGAATAAATCGGAGAATACGTCTTCTTAGTCAACTTATACAAAATCAAGCCAACAAAAACACCAGCACCAATACCTGCAACCAATTTAGTCAAAAAAGGAGTCAGCATACTAATAAATTCAGGCAAAACACCAGTAGGAGCTCCGCGCATAAAATCAATAACAATAAAAGGCAAAACAACTGTCAAAGGAGTATTAAACAAGGCCTCTAGTTTTAAAACATTCAAAACCTCTCCTTTGTACTCAGACAACATAGGCAAAACAACCTCAGGAGAAGTACCAATAATCATCACTGCAAACAAAACCGCAAGCCACAAAGAAATACCCAAAACAAGATGAGAAACAATCGAGAAAAACAAAAAAATAAACAAAGTACTAACGATAACTAATTTTAATGCCTTCATATAATGAACATCCAACTCCCTTAATCTCAGCCTGACTGAAGAATCAAAAACAATCAAAGCCAAAGCCAAAATACTAATAGTCGCCAGGAATAATGCTGGAAACTCAATCAATGGCTTTCCCTGATACTTAATAAAAGCAGCAGCCAAACCCAACAAGATAAGTATTAACACATCAGGAAGCTTGATTTTATTAGCCAAAACAGAGGCAATTATGCCTACTAATAATAATACTGAAATAGATGTGATAATAGATAATGCTTCCATCTAATACAAACCTCTTTTTAACTAGTATTACTTGTTCTTATATAAAAACATTTTTATATTTAGCAAATAGATTAACACCAATATGAAAGAAATACTGCAAAAAGCGCTTTTAGAGATAAAGCCAGAAAAAGATGATGTCCTGGAAGTAGAAGAGTTTCTTAAGAAACTTAATGCAGAAATCAAGAAACAACGAATAAAAGCCAAAGCAGTTGCAGGAGGCAGTTATGCAAAAAACACCTGGCTTTCAGGAGATTATGATGTAGACATATTTGTAAAATTTGACATGAAATACGCTTCTTGGGATTTAAGCAAATTATTAGGCAAGATTCTTAAAAAGTTTAAACCTATTACATTACACGGCAGCAGAGACTATTATTGGGTAAAGAATAAATTAAAATTTGAAATAGTGCCTGTGCTTGATATTCGCAAAATGTCTGAAGCACAAAATGTAACAGACTTCTCACCAATGCACGTAAAATGGGTCAATACTGCTGGAAAAAAATACAAAAATGACATAAGACTAGCTAAAAGATTCTGCAAAGTAGCAGGATGCTATGGAGCAGAAAGCTATATACGCGGATTCTCAGGACACGTAGTTGATATTTTAGTCATATATCACAAAGGATTTATACCATTGCTTAAAGCTTCATTAAAATGGAAACCAAAAGTGATTATAGATTATAACGGCAAAATAGGCAAAAAAGCAGTATTTGTATTGAATAAAAGCAAAATACAAGGACCAATGATAGCAATAGACCCTGTCCAGCCAGAGCGTAATGCAGCGGCTGCATTGAACATGAAAATGTTTGAAACATTTAAAGAAAATGCCTTTAAATTTTTGAAAAAACCATCAATACAATTTTTTGAATACTCTAAAATTGATTACAACAAATTAAAGAAAAAAGGAAAACTAATTGTTATTGATGTAGATGTTCCAAAAGGAAAAGAAGACCCTATTGGCGCGAAATTATTAAAAGCATTTGAATTTATAAAAAAACGCTTAGAAGGATTTGAAGTCAAATTACAAGGATGGCAATGGGACAAAGGAAAAAAAGCAGAATTCTGGTATGTTTTATGCAAAGACAAACTTCCTGAAACATTTGAGATTATTGGACCTCCGGCAGAAATAAAAGAACATGCTAAAAAATTCAAGAAAAAATACAAAAAAACACATGTTAAAAAGGGAAGAGTTTGTTCTAAAGCCAAGCATAAATACAGAAAAATTGAAGAGTTATTAAGAAAAGAAATATTAAAACACGAATATCTCAAAGACAAGGTGAAAAATTGCAAAATAGTCTCAAAATTTTCTTAAAAGGCCTGCTAATGGGCTCTGCGGATATTATTCCCGGTGTTAGCGGCGGAACAATGGCTCTGATAACAGGAATTTATGAACGATTAATTACAGGGATTAAAGGATTAACTGATTTTATTAAGCCATTATCAAAAGGGCAACTTAATAAAAGTTGGAAATCATTATTAAAAATCGATTTTAAGCTGTTTATTCCTCTTGGAATTGGAATTTTATTAGCATTTTCTATTGGTTCTTTGATAATTCCACATTTATTAGACAATTATACTGCTTTTATTTATGCATTCTTTTTTGGGCTAATACTTGCATCTATAAAATTAGTTTACAAACGAATCGAAAAATCAAATTATCTAGACAAATCATTTGGATTGATTGGATTTATCATTGCATTTTTAATTGTTGGACTAACTGCATTAAGCACTACGCCATCATATTGGTTTATATTTATTTGCGGGGCAATTGCAATAACAGCCATGCTACTTCCGGGGGTTAGTGGTTCGTTTATGTTATTAATGTTAGGGCAGTATAAATTCATGCTAGAAGCACTTCGAGAGTTAAAATTAGGATATATTGCTTGTTTTTTGGTTGGAGCAGTAATTAGTTTGATAATATCTTCTCGTGTATTATATTACTTGCTTAGAAAACACCATTCAAAAACAATGTGGTTCTTGGTTGGATTGATGGTTGGGGCTCTACGATTACCATTTGAGAAGATAGTTTATTCAGGAATAGAATGGAATATTGTTTCTGGATTTTTTGTTGGACTATTTTTGGTTATTGGAGTAGTTATAGTACTAGTTGTTGGGAAGTATGAACAGTAAACAAGAAAAGTATAAATAGTTGAAGACTAAAACTACTATTGTGGTATTCAACAAAATCATCCAAAAACTAGGCGAGAAGCTGGAGAACAAAGGAAATAAAATAATTCTTAGCTCCAAAGAAATAATACCAATTGATAAAAAACGATTTCTAAGCATAAGCGACAAAAAAGTTTCAGGAAAAGTCTGCTATATTGACGGAGGAAATGCAGAAATAATCGGGGCAGCAAATTTTAGTCTGCAATTAATCAGAACTTATTACACAGTATATTCAGGAAATGCCCGTGTTGCAAACAAAAAACACGATTTTTATGTGCTAGTAAGCGCAAAAGGCGATGGGAACAAAATAAAATATGAAGCAGAAACATATAATACGCATTTTAGACTGGAAAAAGAATTTGATGCACTAGACAAAAGCCTAATAAGCGGAGGACATAAGATAGAACCAAGCAAAATCGCCGAAGTCATCAGAAAATTTGCAGAAATAAAAATGGCTTGCGAAGCTATTGACGCCTTAGAAAAAGGAGATGTAATTGTAAGAGACGGAGATTTAGAACCATCAATAACAAATGAAGAAAAATATTATGAACAATTATTTGAAAAAGCAAAACAAAAAGAAATAATAATAACAGGGCTTTCAAAAACCAGCGCGGTATTAACAAACACAGGAAATAGTGCTGCATCTGCACTAAGTGTAATAAGCCCTGACTGTGAATGGTATTATTTAGCAACACCATTTATAGGGTTTGCCAAACTAAACAAGAATTCAAAACATGTTTTCAGGCTAGACACAAGCAATAAAGACAGAACAGGAGATGTATTAGGACTGTTAAAAACAAACTCAACAGACCCATGCTTTCTAGGATACCCATACGGACTAATAGAAGCAGACAAGCATGCGCGGGTTACTAAAAAAGAACAACAACAAATTCAATTAATGTTTTTAGCAAAAGGAGGAAATAAGTTTAGAGAACACATCAGTTCTAAAGATGCTCATGAGATATTGAACAAAATAATTTAATTCTCCCCCAGTGGTAATAAACACTTATAAAACATATTTAGATATATGCTTATTATAATAACAAATCAACTAAAAGGAGGTAGATATAATGGATGCAAAATTAGGAAGCTGGGCATTCATACTAGGTGTTCTAATCGCAATAGTAGCAGGACTTGTTCCAGCATGGCAAACACCAACATTAGTATGGGTACTTGTAATCCTAGGATTAGTAGTAGGATTCTTAAACATAACAGGAAAAGAAACAACAGAATTCTTGGTAGCTGCACTAACACTAATGCTAATCGGAAGCGCAGGAGCAATCCCAGCACTAGGAATAATAATCCTATCTATTTTAGCTAATATCGTAGCATTTGTAGCTCCAGCAGCACTTGTTGTAGCTCTAAAAAGCATTTGGATATTAGCACAGAAATAAAATTTTTTTTATTTTTTTACTTCCCAAACTCTCCTGCCAAAGGAACAAACATAAAATCGCCTAAAGAAATAGTTTCTAACTTGCCTTTCTTTTTCACTCCTTTAACCATCTTTTGGCCGTATTTTGGGCCAACAGGAATAACTATAATCCCCCCTTCTTTTAACTGGTCAATCAATGGCCTGGGAATTGTCCTAGCAGCTGCAGTGCAAATAATCCTATCATATTTAGCATGAACCGGCAGACCTGCAGAACCATCAGACTGGTATACTTTTACATTTTTGAATTTTTTCAAGTTATTCTTTGCAAAATCAGCTAACTCAGGAATAATCTCAGTAGTGTATACTCTGCCTTTTTTTCCAACTAATATCGAGAGTAAAGCAGCGTTATAGCCAGAACCTGCGCCTATCTCTAAAACCTTCATACCAGGCCTTACATCCAAAGCCTGAAGCATTATCACAACAGTTGTTGGCTGAGAAATAGTCTGCAACTGAAGAATAGGCAAAGGAACATCTTCATAAGCCTCTTTTAAATACTCCTTAACAACAAAATCCTCTCTTTTAACTTTCTTAAAAGCATCAATAACTCTTTTATTAGTTATCATTTTTAATTTAGTCCACTGGTCTATTAAATCTTGCTTCTTCATAGGTCTGATTTAGAGATACTAGTATAATAATTTTTGGGTAATCTAATTATTTTTCATTGCTTTTTTAAAATCTTCACTTACAGTATTTCTTCCAGTCATGCGATAAAGCCCTCTAAGCATAAAGAAAGTTGTCCAGAATGGTGCTTTCCATTTGCAGACAAATTTAAAAAAATTAATACAATTAGCCAAAACCATTTTAACAGGACGCTGGCGAAAAGATAAAGAAGCCTTGCCCCTAAGACCGCCATGATAAACAAAAACAGAGGGAATAATTGCCTGTTTATATTTGCGGGATATTCTTCTTGAAAAGTCCAAATCCTCATAAAAACCATATTTAAAATATTCATCAAAAACTCCTATCTCATTAATAACTTTTTTAGGAACTGCAAAACAAAAACCTGCAACAAAATCAGTTTTTATTATTGATTTTTTTATTAAATTCTTAACTAATTTTGCAAAAGATTCAATTCTATTAATTTCTAAAAAAGAAAAATTTCTTAATCTTGGTGCTTGTTTGCAATATTGATAACTGCATGCTGTTTTTTCATTGGTTATTGGACCAATAATTCCGTAATTTTTATTTTTTTTAACTGAATTTATCAGAGAATCGATACTCTTTTTAGGAAAATAAATATCATCATTAGAAACTATCAAAATATTTCCTTTCGCCAAACCAATCCCTCTATTAAAACTTCTGGCAAAACCATAATTACAAGGATTTCTCGCAAAAACAACCCTTTTAAACTTTTTTTTAAGTTTAGGCAAATATTTTTTTATTAAAATCTTGGTTTCTTCTTTTAGAGGAGAACAATCATCAATTAAAATTAATTCCTTGTCCTTGGATGCATTATTCAATAAAGAAGGAAAAAATAAAGAATCAATTATCTTAATAGTTGATTTTTTCTTATTATACATAGATGTAATTATTGAAACAGACATATAATAGATTATATTACGACAGTATTTAAAGATTAAGCCTCAATCACGCAAATAACTCTTGACATTGTTCTGTGCAAATAATAAGAATACTCTGCTTTTAATTTTAAACCGGCTCTTTTGATTAAGGATTTGTGCTTGATGAAATCTGGGAAAACAATAACTGCTCTTGTTTTTAGGATTTTTTTCAGGTTTTTTAAGAATGCCAAGTAAAATTTTTTTTGGTCCAAACTCCTTGTGTTTTTTCCATAAGGCAAATCTGTAACAATATAATTATATGCTTTTTTGATTTTTAAAGCATCTTGTTTGAATATTTTTGCTTTTAGATTGTAATGTTTTAGGTTTTTTTCTGCTTGTTTTAGCATTAATTCATCAATATCTGACCCTATTGTGTTTAGATTCATTGCTGCAGCTTCAATCAAAATACCTCCTGTCCCGCACATAGGGTCATAAATCACACCAGAATTTATTCCAGTCAGATTCACCAAGCAAGCAGCAAGCCTTGGCTTCATGGTTGAAGGATGAATTCCTGGCCTTAACTTAGGCATTCTCTTATCAAAATCAGTTCTTGCTTTTGAAACTAACAAACCACATAACACCCATTTTTTTGTAAAATAAAAATCAAACCTTGTTTTAGGATTTTTCAAATCCGCATTAGGATTTTTTAATCTCTCCCAAACCAAGTCTGCAATATGCAATTCATTAAAACTTGATTTGCCAAATTTTCTTACACAAAACGAGTTTTGATAATATTTATTCCAATCAAACTCTTTAATTTTCCTTTCTAGTTCATCTTCTTCGCAAATAAAAAGGAATTTGTAAAAAAGCCTGGCATATGCCAACCTATTATTTAGCTGCTTGCTTGAATCTGAAACTAATATATAGTCATACAATTTAGACGGCTTATTGGTTAAAGCCGCTATCTCTGCTTTTGCCAGCTTAAGATTTTCCTGAGACAAAACAAACATTTGCTTCATAATTTACTACAATATAGAAAAATATTTATATGCTTTTCTATTTATTACAGAAATGACACGAGGAAGACCTGTAAAATCACAAATACGACAAAATATTATAGAAATACTGGCAGTAGTTGGAAAAGCATATGGCTACTATATTCACAAAATCTACAATGAAATATACCCGCAATGCACCAGAGAAAACATATACTATAATTTAAGAAAAGGAGTTGCTTTGAATGAATTTAAAATCGAAGAGATTAAACTAGAAAAAGGAGACTACAGCTGGGGAAGTGTTGTAGAAAAAAAATACTATGTTCTAGGCAGAAATGCAAAACCAAAAGGAGATGCAAGAATAAAAGAATATTTCAACAAGAATAAAAAGAGAAAAAAATGATACGCGAAAGAACAATAGCAAGAATATTTGCCACTGTGCTATTAATAGGACTTATCTGCGTAGGATATGTATTATTAACACAGCCAACAGGAATGATAGCATATCAAACATATGAAGAACCAAAACAGAAGAATACAATGAGCGAAGAAGAAGTTCTGAATGTTTTTGAAACGCACTGGGAAGAAGTAAAAGAAGAATTAATAATTCTTGAAGAAGTTTCTAAAGAAAAATAATCATCTAATCTTCTTAAAAAAACCCATCAAAGCAAAAGCTTCGCGTTTAGTCAAAAACGCCTTGCCAATAATTCTTTTCCAAACAGTTAACTGAGTATTTCTTTTTCTTTCTGCAGTGAACGGCAAAAACTTTATTTTTTCTTTTGCGAGTTTTAATAACTGCTTTTTATCTGCTTCTGACGCCAGAATAATATGCTCGCTGACATTTTTAGAAGGCATAAATTTTGAAATTTCATATAAAACGATTGTCACTGCGTGGCTTAAATTCAAAACAGGATAAGACTTATTAGTTGGAATTGTTAAAACAAAATCGCACTTCTTTATCTCTTCATTAGACAATCCTTCACCTTCTGGACCGAATACCAAACCGATTTTTGAAAGGGATTTTAGTTTAGAAAGCATATGATTTAGCTGGATAAGATTTACAGGAGAACGAGGAATATTATAATCAGTACCCAACTGGGAAGTTGTTGCAATTAAAGTATGCATTTTTGGCAGGGATTTTACAATTTTTGCAGATTTAAGAATATTTTGAGCATGCTTTGCCCTTTTTTTAGCTTCTGCACTAGATTTTTTACACTTAGGATTAACCAGAATTAGATCTTTGAAGCTGAAGTTAGCCATAACTCTTGCAACTGCACCTAGATTGCCAGATTTCTGAGTTTTAACCAAGATTATTTTCATACTATTCAGAACATCATAAAACTATAAAAAACTATCTAACAAACCCAATACCCAGATTAATCAAAATCAAAGCAAAAAAGCCCCAACTAACAACTCTAAAAATCAAAATGCCTTTTTGCTTGTAATATTTTTTCAAAACACTCCTGAACATCAGCCCGCCATCCAAAGGACCCATAGGCAAAAGATTAAACAAACCAATACCCAAACTCAACAAAAACAGCCAAAAGAAAAAACCAAAAACCCATTCTAATGCCTTAGGAACAAAAGTTCCAATACTGTCCTTAATATTCTCTCTTATCACAGTATAAGGCCTTGAAGAAATCCCTAACCAAGGCAAAGACTCATCAGAAGGATTTGCTTCTAAAGTAATTCCACGCACGCCATTATTAGTCTTCAACAAAATAGTATCACCGGGCTTATTAGACCTTAACTCCTCAACAAACGAATCAACATCTGAAACCAAAACACCATCAACATCAGTGATAATATCGCCTGAAGCCAAACCAGACGAAGCACTCGGGCCATCCTCTGCAACACTAACGATACTAACACCTGCCGGCTCGAAAAGTATTTTACCAACAGGATTAAAAATCAACAAAACCATCAACAAAATAACACCTGCAGTGATAATATTAGAAAAAGGACCTGCAGCAAAAACACCTAACTGACGTTTTAATTTTGTCTTTGACAATTGCTTTTCATCAGGCTCAACAAAAGCAGCAGGAACCACAGGGATAATCAAGCACAAAAATGCAAAACCAGAAGACTTTAATTTCATACCAAAATAACGCGCAGCCACGCCGTGAGAAAACTCGTGAACAGTAGCAATAATAAAAATCGACAAAATCCAATAAACAAAAGGAACAAAAAAAACTCCCTTGGCTTCAAAAGGCAAAACCGGCTGAACACTAACCGCTGTCCCGGGAGAAATAAATAATTTCAATGAATTTCTTAAAATCTCAAAACAAATAAACAACATTCCAATAAAACCAATAACAACTCCTGCGCCAATAACATAACCAAGATATGGAAACTTCTTAGCTATCTTATCCATGCTGTTAAGCCCCCACTTAGTACGATACATAACTACATAAATCAACGGAAAAAGAACCTTTTGAACACTTAACTTTTTTCTTTTAAAAATCAAAAAAGCGAACATAAGAACAAAGAACACAATAGCCAAAATAGATTGAATTCCTAACACCATCTTTTTCTTAAAAGCTTATTTCTTACGCTTGGGCTTGAATGCCCTGTTAGCACACTTACGGCACTTAATAGTGCCAGCAATAATCTTAAGATTAGGAGCCCTAATAACAGACTTGCATCTACGGCAAACAAACTTGTTTTTGAACTTTCTTGCCTCTGCTTCTGGAAACTTTACCATTGTTAATCAGCACCTTTAATCTGTTTCATAACTTTTTTACCCATAATATCCCAATAAAGGACATTTGCCCCTTCAATAACCTTGCCTTTAAACTCGTCTGTTATTTCCAAATCAAAAGTTTCAAAAGACTCGCTATCCATTACGTTTGCATTATTTCCTGAAATGGACAAAACCTGAGCAGTCTTTTTTTCTATGATTGGAACTTCAACACTATGACCCGAAGGAAGAACCAATTCCCTTTTTCGGTTATCCAACAAACCAATAGCAACAATCCTTATCTTAGCATGACCGTGCTTGCCGGACTTTGATGCCTGAGCATCTGTAACCCTGCAAGCAACACCATCAACCAAAAGATAACTTCCTGCCTTAATTTGATTGACATTAACAATCTTAGTTGCCATTAATCCAGATAAACCCCGAGTTATTTATATAGTTTTTGGTGGAAATAAGCTAAACTTTATAAAATACAACAATACAACAGTTAATAAAAATGGAAACAACACAAACACTAGAAGGACTAAAAAGAAATATAGTATTAGAAAGAGATGAAATATATAATGGCAGCTGGGAAAAATATGAAAATGATCTTAGACAACGATTAAACAACCCTGCAAAATACAAATGGACTACGATAAAAAATATAGAAGAAACCTTAGAAATAATTCCTTCATTAAGAAGATTAGAAACAGAAATGGGAATTAATCTAACAGAACTTCTATAAAAACAAAAACAGTTTCTTTTTTCTTAAAATTCTTGACAATTTATCTTCTAATTCCTTTGAATTAGGGTAGGTTTTTTCATTTTTTTTGAACGTTTTAGTATGATGAAATGACCTTCCATTTTTAAATTTAAATTTATGTTTTTTATGAAGAATTTCATGATACATAACATAATCCAACAAATCTATATGATTTAGCAGAACAGATGATATAGTAATAGTATCAGTTCCGTAATCATAATTTCCTAAAGTTCTAATACTATTTTTTCCCAATCTCAGGTTTGGCTTGTCAACCATTCCTGCAAAATACAACTTATTTATCCTGTTAAAAGACTGCTCAAGAACTGGGTTTGATTTATTCTTAGGAACAGCAATATGAATATTTTTAATAAAATTCTCATACAAATCCATGTTAGTTGTGCGGCCTTTTTTCTTGAACAAACGAAGCATTAAACCCTGCAATAAACCGATTCTAATAGATTCATCAACACCCTGCCAATTTCTGCTCAAACAAAAGGTTATTGTTTTTGTAAACCTATTAAGCTTGACATTTGCATTAAAACCTTTGAAACGACCAGAATATTTCACAACATCGGTATATATAAAATCCATATCCGAAAACAAACCCTTAAACGCCTTTTCAACAAGCCTCATTTTAAACAACAACAGGATATCTTAAAATCGCAGCGATTTTGCCGATATCCTTTAACTGCACACCTTCTCTTGTTTCTACAGAAATAATCTTTACCTCTGTTGAAAATTTTTTAGCCAAATTGTCAAATTCATCAATTTGATCATCATCTAAGGATTCAGACAACAATAAAACATCAACTGCGCCCATAGACATCGCCATTCTAACTTGATTTTCGCCATAAGTCACCATATCCGGCTTTGTTGCCAATAAATTAAAAAATTTAGACATAATATTTTTTTCATCAGCAATTTCTTCTTTAGCCAAAACATCCTGACACTTATCAACCAATTCCTGCAAGCCAAAATCACCGGTATAAGACAAGTCCTTAACCACGATAATTTTTTTCTTAACATCGCCGGTAATAAAATTTCCCTCAACCAAATCATACTTATTAGGACCAGGACCGCCAACAAAAATCCCTTTCAAACCCTCTCTTGTTAAAAACTGTTCCTTCATGTATTCTGCGATTTTTTTCAAATGGTCCTTAACAGCCAAATCCCGATTAGCCTGGAATCTATGCGAAGACTGCCCGCCGGCCTTCATTTTACCAGGAACATGAGAATGAGTCTTTAACAAAGGAACAATTCTTTTGCCCTTAAGCAATGCCAAACTAGCATCACGCGCGTCCATAACAACCAAACCATACATTTCCTTGATATCAATCACATCCCTCAAAAGCTGCAATTCAAAATTCTTATCACACTTGTAAATTCTTGTATTCAAAGGAACGGGCGGTTCAATAGACCAAACCTTAACATCTGATTTTCCTTCTCTTGCCAAAATATTACCAGAAAAAACAGCCAAACCATTAGGAGGAGTTTGCTTGAATAATTTCAAATGCTGAATCATCCTTTCCAAAGCATTAATAACATTATTTCTCGTTGATGCAGATTTAATATTAGAAGCAGTGCCTTGTTCCTGAGCCAAATGATTAATTATCTTAAACATATCATAACCTGCAGGAATATAAACCGAAACAAACTCTGTATGCGCCGCCCTATAACTACTTAATTCCTTGATAAATTTCTTCAATTCAAATCTTTGATGCGCTGTTAATACCATAACATAAACTATACTGCACAGACTTTATAAAAGTTTGCTTACGAAAGTTTTTTAAATAGCCCTCTTTTCAATAGAGGACATGGCAAAAGAAAAAGGTCTGGGGCCGGTAAAACGATTTGGAGCAAGATACGGAGCAACAACAAAGCATAGACTTGCATCCATAGAAAAAGAACAAAAAAAATCCCAAAAATGCCCTTACTGTTCTAAGCAAAAAGCAAAAAGAATTTCCTATGGAATATATGAATGCAAAAAATGCCACAGTAAATTCACAGGAAGAGCATATTTTACTGGAATAAAAACAAAACAATACGAAGCACAAAAAGAAGAGCCTATAAACAAAGAAGGAGAACTAGAATAAAAAAAATGGTAGAACAACAAAAATTTAAAAAAATTTTTGAGCTTCACCATTTGGAAGTGTCCAAATGGTAAAGTACACATGCTTTAATTGCGGGAAAAAAATAAGCAAGGAATTAATGGGCAAAAGAATAAGATGCCCGTACTGCGGAAGCAAAATAATATACAAATCAAGAAGCAAAATAACAAAAGTAAAAGCAAGGTAACAGTAAAAATGGACAAAACTTCGCAGGAAAAAATTGGAAAACTCCAATTATTCGAACAACAATTGCAACAATTTGCACTGCAAAAACAACAATTTCAAACACAATTATTTGAAATAGAATCAGCAATAACAGAATCTGAAAAAACAGAGAAGGCATATAAGATTGTAGGAAACCTGATGATTTTGTCTGACAAAAAAACCCTAAAAAAAGAACTAGAACAAAAAAAAGAAATAATCAATCTAAGAATAAAAAATATAGAAAAACAAGAAAAAAACATACAAGAAAACGCCAAGAAACTGCAAGAAGAAATTCTAGGCAAACTAAAAAAATGAATATAAAAAACGCAATAGAACTGATACAGGAAATGCTCGAAGACGGCGCAGTACCAAAAAATGTACGGGCAAGACTTGAAAAAACAATAAGCGTTCTTCAAGAAAAAGAAGAAAACAGAATAAAGGTAAGCAGAGCACTGCATGAATTAGAAGAAATCAGCAATGACACAAACATGCAAGCAGACACAAGAACACAATTATTCAACGTAGTAAGCGTATTAGAAATAGTATAATTACTTCCACTTTTTCTTTAAAATAGTCAAATTTGGAATAGAAATAATATCCTTGGACTTAGTCTGGATTTTTATGCCAACCAAACCTTTTGAAACCACTTTTCCTTTAACATTACCCAAACTAACATAATTATTTTTATACATACTATTCTTTTTTCTTAACCATAAACCACACAAAAAATTAGGAATAAAATCCTTAAAACCCAATAATGCAGAAAGAATAATGACAAAAACGACAACTGCAACTGAAATAATCAAAACATATGCCAAAATACCCAAATTATCCAACGCAATACAGACAGTTATAACATAAATAACATATTCAAACACCTGAGAAATGCTCTGCTCAACAGAAGAATTAGCTTTTTTAACTAAATTATCAATTTCTAATTCATGAAGAATCCGAAAAATTAATCTGCCAACAATACGGCCAATAATAAAACCGACAAGGACTATTAAAACAGTGACTGCTATTTTATTAGTAACCAAATGAAACAAATCCACCCATTCCATATTTTAATAAAAAAGCATAATGTTTTTAAAGGTTTGTACGCGGTTAAATCTTATGGGAACCAAAGACAAAATACAAGAATTAGAAAATGAACTACGAAAAACCCAATATAACAAAGCAACAGAACATCATTTTGGCGTAGTCAAAGCACGAATAGCAAAGCTGCGCGACAAGTTAGAAAAAGAAAGCGCAAAGAAAAAAGGCAAGGGCTTTTCTGTTAAAAAATCAGGAGACGCAACAGTTGTTTTATTAGGATTCCCATCTGTTGGAAAAAGCACACTTCTGAATGCAATAACAAAAGCTCAATCCAAAACCGGCTCATATGAATTCACAACTCTTGACGTTGTTCCCGGATTGCTGGAACACAATTTTGCCAAAATACAAGTATTAGACATCCCGGGAATCATCAAAGGAGCTGCTGCAGGCAAAGGAAGGGGAAAAGAAATTCTATCAATGGTCCGCAATTCTGACTTAATCCTGATTTTAATCGATTCCAAGTATCCAGAACATTACCCTGCAATATTAAAAGAAATACATGACGCTGGAATAAGAATAAACCAACACAAACCAGACATTATCATAAAGAAAAAAGCCAAAGGCGGAATAAGCATAGGAAGCACTGTCAAACTAAAAATTTCAAGAAGAACAGTACAAGATATACTAAAAGAAATGAAAATCAACAATGCAGACATTGTAATCAGGAGCCCTGTAGATATAGACATGCTAATCGACTCTTCAATAGGGAACAGAGTTTATATGCCTGCAATAACAGTAATAACCAAAATTGATGCAGTTGACTCTAAAAAACGAGAAAAACTAATCAAAGAAATAAGACCTGATTTGGTTGTAAGCGCAGAAAAAGGAGAGGGAATATATGAATTAAAAGAAGAAATCTTTCAAAAATTGAATTTTATCAGGGTTTTTATGAAAGAGATTGGGAAGAATCCTGATTTAGAAGAGCCAATGATAGTAAAAAGACATACAACAATAGAAGGAATATGCAACCGAATACACAGGGATTTTGTTAAAAAATTCCGGTATGCAAAAATATGGGGCAAAGGAGCAAAATTCCCAGGACAAATATTCTTGAAATTGGATAAGGAATTAGTTGATGGGGATATTATAGAGATACATGTTAATTAACGTCACTTATTAGTAGTAAAGAAAGCGAAGCTTTATAAAGGATGAACCTTCTCATAGAATTATATTTTACAACATTAAACAAAAACACACACAAACAACAATCCAGAATGGATTAATTGTTTTGACTTGAGTTCAAAAGGTGGGAGAAAAAAAATTCAGAAAGACAGATGGTTTTCAAAATCAATCGGTCTAATGAGTTCAAAAAAAATCTTCTAAAAAACCGAACTCAAGAAAAACAAATTATGGTTTTCTCGTGGAAAACCATGGAAAAACATAGAATTCTACATAGATAGTCCTATGCAAAAAAACATGGGTTTTTAAGAATTATCGACGGAAAAAGGCGGAAAAACCACCCATACAAAAAAACCTGGCCCTCACATCCCAGGCAGAAGACTCTGGCCCGGCATATGATTAAATTCAGAACAGGGCCGAGTCTTCGTATTAATTCTGGAAAAGGAGGAAGAATGGAAGAAGCGAAAACGAGCTTGCTTGATAAAGCAATGATTACTCTGCTCTCTGCCGCAGTACTCATTCTCATCTGGGGCACAATAATCTACCTAATCTATATACTGAAATAAAACTTTCTCCTTTTTTCCATAGGAAGACCGGTCTGCAGAGACTCATAGTTGAACCAGACCGGTCTTCCACTTTATTATGGAACAATTAAAGGAGAATTACTCTTGGCTTACAAACAAGAAAAATAAACACTGCCGTTCACCCCTTAATTCATTCCATTTGCAGGAAGAAGGCTGGTTTCTGAGTAAGACATACCGACTGAAAAGAGCTGGCCTTCTTCCCCTGTCTAAAAGAACGCATTAAAACAAATGCGACAAGAATAGACGTGGAAGAAAAAAAAAAAGGAGAAAAGATATTGAGAGGAAAGGAGGCAAGGAGGCAAAATCTAAACAAAACGTTTCAGGAGAAGAAACCCTTTTTGGCACCCGAAAGAAAGGAGAAAAACAATGAGGTATGGAATGATGGTGATCCTGTTCGTCGTGGGAGCGATGATCGTGGGGTGCACGACGGTTCCTGTCCAAGAGCCGCAGGATGTCTTTACCAAGTTCATGGAGACCCAGACCAAGAACGACGACGCCATGAACAAGAAACTGGACGACATGGCCAAGGAACAGACCGAGATGAAGGACTTCCTCGAGAAACTCTGGAAGGCCGTGGACAACATCAAGGTCGTTGATACCAATGTGCTCACCACGCTTTTCGACCAGATGGAGCGTGCTCTGGAGTTCGGCAGAACGAGCAAGGGTCCGGAAAAACAGTAACCACTCGTGGTGGTTTGGGCGAAAACAATACTTTAATGGAGGACAGCTGAAAGAAGAGGGGAATTGGAATCGAGGGAATTTTATATTCCCTCTTCTTTTACGAATTGTTTTCTATATAGTAATTAATTAGCGCCCCAGTATTCTGTTGTCTTTAGATAGTGGTGAATAAAACGAAAGCTTTAAATACTACCTACACGTAACTTTCTATATTATAAAATACACAACTAACCTAAAAAACACAAAAACAAACTGCCCAAAATGGGTATTCGCAAAGTTCAAAACTTTACAAACAAAAAAAGTTACGAGCTTTGAGTTCAAAGGTGAGTGCAAGGCAATCAAAAGGAAAGAGGCTGAAAAGTAATCTAACCTAAGATTTCTTGCAAACTTCACAAGAACTCTGAAAACGCGAGCCCGGATTTTGCAAGGAAATCCGCGGAAAAACCCCTGATTCTTTCTAGAGCATTCTATGCTCATAACCATAAATTATCCTCGCTAACTTCTGGAAACATCTAAAAAACCAAAGGAAAGGAGGAAAAGGACTATGCAGAAGAAAAAGAAACTGGGAATCTGAAAATGGCTAATCATAATCCCTTTCTTGTTTCCTATACCAGTAATGATCCTATTGGAGTATGTTTGAGGATATGATAAAATGGTTATGGGCAAAACTATCATCAAGAGAAAACTCCGGGGCATAGAAGCAACATCGTTTACATAACTAATTTCCAAAGCCTTAACAAGAAGGAGGGGTTAAATTGAAACGCAGACAACTCATGAAAAAAAAATCGCAAAAAGGAACAAGAACCAACGGACCAAAAGGACCTGAACAAACCAACCGCCAAGGCATGCGGAAAAAACGAACAAAGCAGATACTATACCCATTCTAACGAAAGGAGAAAGCAATGCGCGTCCTGCTTTTGGTCATCGGCAGTCTTCTCACGATTGCAGTAATCAATTTCTGCAGAATCGCGAGAATCGACGTGAAACAAGGAGCTGAAAAAACCCTGGAAATGGTCAACATACAAAAGAAAGACCAAACAAGCACTGTTCCAGCACAACACAAACCCGATATCAAACCCACAGAAGAAACACCTGCCCCTGTCAAACAACCCATGGTTGAAACAGGAACGAAAAAATTCCTCTATATCATCAAGAACGGGAAAGCAGTAAAATGCATTCCAGTACTTGAGCACAGCCTCGGAATCCTGTATCTGGCAAAAGACGGAAGAACAGTCAAATTCCTGCCAACAAAGCCAGGAAAAGAATACAAAATATACAAACAACGCCGAGCAGATCTGGACAAACAACTTCTGGAAAACTGAACTTTTTCAGACCAACAATTAATTACGCCGAAGGAGGAATACCATGGCGACGAAAAAAAATAGTTCTAATGGAAATACAAAGGGGCGCAACGGAAAAAAAGCTGCTCCAAAAAAAGCAGCAACCAAAAAAGCGACCAAGAAACCTGCCAAAAAAAGCGGAAAAATAACGGCCAAAAAACCTGCTCTCAAGAAAGCAACCAAGAAGGAGGCACCTGCCAAGGGCACAGCTGTCAGTGAGACACTCCAAAACCACGAGGTACGGATTACCAAGCTCGAAGGCAAGAAGCGCAAGAAACCTGCGTCTTCATCCAAAACTCCTGGTAAAAAAAAGGCCAGTGCCAATGAGAAGCGATTCAAGGAAGTTGGGGCTGAAATCAAAAAGCTCGACAAGCAGATCAAGGAATTGGCTGGCCAAAACAAAAGCAGCGACGAAGAAAAAGCGACCAAAGACCTCAAAAAACTGAGAAGGGAGTTTGAAGAGGCCAAGAAAATTGCCCAGGCCGCGGTTGCTCAAGTTGACAAGCAGCACAAAGAACTGCAAGGTCAGATCAAAGAAAACCAAGAAGGGCTTGAAGAAGTGAAAAACGACCTCAAAGAGGCCGAGGAAAAGGCCAAGACCAAGGTCGCCGAATTTGAGGGGCGGGTCGAGAAAAATGAGAAAGGACTCAAGAAGCTCGCGGAAGTAACCACAAAACTTCTCTTAAGCGTTCCTCCAACTTCCAAGCCTCGGCCCTCACCGTTAACACCACAGCCAGCACCCACGCCAGAACCAGTGCTTCCGCTCCCTCCTGAACCTACGCCGATGCCTGAACCTAAAGATGAAACCCCTGACTCAACATTCTCTTTTCCTGAAGAGCACAAAAGCTCGAAAATCAGGACTGCAGGAATCCTCGCTGTCTCGCTGTACGCACTGGCCCTCTGCCTTTTCATGGACTACGCGGTCATCAAAGAAATCAAAAACATCTTGTTCCCGCTTTCACAGGGAGAGGTTGTAAACAAGGCAGAAACACCTGCAAACACGCTGGTACCCACGCCTTCATCTGCTCCTGCGCCAACACCTGCGCCTGAAATCTGTGAAGAAAAAGAAGAAAACTCTCTCACTGTGGTTCATCTTTTGTCTGAACCAGAAGATGAAGCAGAAACCATTCTGGTCTTTAACGACTCAAAACAAGCGCGCGACTATTTTCACGGCCTGAATCACGACCAGAAAACGCCTCAAAAAGAGCAAGAATCCTGCCAAGAATCACCACAAGAGCCAGAAGAACCGAGCGAATCTGAAGACCCAATGTTCGATGAAGCAGAAGACTCGTTGCCTGCAGAAGGGAGAATACACCGTACAAAAGACTCTAACAGGAACCACTCGTAGTGGTTTGGGCCAAAACAATACTTTAATGGAGGACAGCTGAAAGAAGAGGG
>JAFGHW010000020.1 GCA_016929895.1 Candidatus Woesearchaeota archaeon | reverse complement strand
TTTATAACATATTTATCTTCAGGATTTGCAGGATTGATTTTTTTAAATTCTAATGCAGTTCTTCCATTTCTTTGAATTATTTTTAAACGAAAAAATTCCCATTCATCAATTCCCATATTACGCAATTCATCCAATTCACGATCAATTGCCGTATAATTTTCATCAGAAAGGCCTACAAAAACAGTTGCACTGCCATCCTTATTTATTCGATACATTGCTCTGGTTTCATCTCCTGACTTGAAAAAATCTCTTAACCTTTTCTTCATAAAAAACACTCTATTGAACTTAATATAAAAAGCTTTTGACAAATCATAATCCAATAGAAGCCAATAATTTTTCCTTATTAAAGGGCTGCAAATCATCATATTCCTGGCCAGTACCAATATATAAAATAGGCTTTTTAGTAACATAAGAAACAGAAATAGCTGCTCCGCCTTTTTCGTCCACATCTGCCTTTGACAAAATAATCCCATCCAAATCAACAGCCTCATTAAATCTCTGGGCCTGCTCTGTGCAATCATTGCCAGTAATACTTTCGCCAACAAAAACAACCATATCAGGCTTGGAAATTCTGACAATCTTTTTCATCTCTTCAATCAAATTAGAATCGGAATGCAGTCTTCCAGCAGTATCAATCAAAACAACATCCTTATTCTTGGCCTCAGCATGCTTAACAGCATCAAATGCAACAGCAGCAGCATCAGAACCATAATCATGCTTAATCAATTTAACACCCAACTTATCAGCATGCAATTGCAACTGGTCAATCGCCGCAGCCCTAAAAGTATCTGCAGCAGCCAAAACAACAGACAAATTATTTTTTAGCAACAAATTAGCAACTTTTGCAATAGAAGTTGTTTTGCCAGAACCATTAACCCCAACAAAGCAAATAACAAAAGGTTTTTTAGATTTTATTTTTTCAAGCAAATTAATCTGCTCAACATCAAACAATTCTGAAATAGACTTTTTCAAAGAAGCTATAACAGTATCCTGAATCCTGCCTCTTGCAATCGGCTTGTCAACCAATTCTTTTTTCAAATCTTCTTTTATTTTTTCAATAACTTCAACAGCCGCATTATTTTCAAGCAAAGCAACCTCTAAACCCCAAAACAATTCGTCAAACTTCTTATCAGAAATCTTAGTTGTAGTAACTTTTTCAGAAACCTTGGAAGTTATTTTCTTGAAAAAACCTTTTTTTGGTTTTTCGATTTTTGGCTCAACTTTTGGTTCGGGCTCTTTTTTTATTTCTTTTTCTTCTTTGGCTTTTAATTTTTGTTCTTCAACTTTTTTAATTTCTTTTCTAAAGTCTTCAATTTTATCTTCCTCAACTTCGGGAAAAACACCGCTGTTTTCACAATCAGAACAAAAATCAGGAACAGTAAGCTTGACATCCATTCCTGCAGGAGGAATTGTTGTATTTATACTCCCGCATTTAGGACAAATCTTTACAAAATGCTTTTTTACTTCTTTTTTCTCTTCTGCCTTTGCTTCTTCTTTTGGTATCTCTTTTGCTTTTTCTTCAACCTGTTCCTCTTTAATCTCCTCTTCAACATCCTTAGAAAACTTAGATAAAGCTCCTTTAAGTTTGTTCTTAAGAAAACCAAACATCATATCACCTAAGCAGACATTTTTTGAAGTTCTGCCTGAACCTTTTCTGCTTCACCAGCAATTTTAGTATACTGGCCAATTAAATCTTCATTAAGCTTATTCAGTTCTATAATCTGCCTGTCAAGCAAAGCCTTTGTTTCTTGAACAGATTTTTCAACAACAGTATTACTCCCAACATTAACATTAAGTTTTTTATTCTCTTTAATTTCTGCCTTAACAAAGATTCCTGAGCTCAAAGGAACAAGAATTTCCTTTCCGACCTCTGTCTTAGCAATATCATCCAGCGCCAATAAAATAGTCTGAATCTCAACCATTTGATTCTGAACAGCTTCTAATTGCTGCTGGAACTGCTGCAACTGCTGATTAAACATCTGCAACTGCATATATTTTTGCTGCAATTCCTGTGCATTTTCTTCTTTTTTAGCCATACAAAACCCAAATACACGCCAGCTTAAAAAGCTTATTGTTCTTCTTCAGAAATTTTATTAGGCATTGTTATATCAAAATCACTAAAATGCTCTTCCTGATACAAATCTACTTTATCCTCGTTACTTAGATGCAGCAAAGGAATAAAAGTATAAACCTTATCTTCTTTCTTTTTAGACTGAACAAGATCAGAAAACTTTAATTTTTTCTGCTTCTGCTTGAAAAAGAAAAACTTAATCTTGTCATACAAGTTTGTTATTGCCTTGGTAATATCAAATTTCCTCTCAGGAAGCTTGGCATCACCAATCGCATTCCATTCATTAAAAATTCTTCTCTTTTTAACTTCCAAAGCTTTTTCCAAAGCCTGAACCAAATCATAAACAGAAACCTTTCTTTTTCTTGGCAAAGGAGTTCTAGGATTCAATTCAAACTTTTCATTCATTCCCTGAGCCTCCCCATGCCTTAATTCCTGCTCTAATTCATCATAAAACTCATCCTCATCCATGTCTGTTGAAGAAAGCAATCTATCAAATTCGCTCAAATCCTCGCCAACCAGTCTTTTTGATTTAATCCTTAATAAAATCGCTGCTGCCAATAAAACTTTTCCGCTTACCTTCAAATCACTTTGTTTTAATTCCTTAATCCTGTCGATATATTTTTGAGCCAATAAAGAAATATTAATATTCCATGGGTCCATGTCTTCTTTTTTGACCAAATCAAGAATAATAGACTTCCAGCTAATCTCGTTCTCATTAACCAGCAACTGAAAAATACGATCTTCCATAGTACAAAAATATAATGAAAGAATATATAAAAGTATCTGAACATAAGGTTTTTAAATGACAGCAAAATAATACAAGATAAGGGCCCGTGGTCTAGCGGCTATGAAAAATAGAAAGATTTTTAAAGATGAAAAGTATGGTCTATTCTATATGAAAAATAAGACAAGAGATGGCAGATTTAGAGAAAAAAGAATAAGACTACCAATTGGCATTATAAAAAATCGCATAGATGAAATTAAAAAGGATCATAATTTCACCTGGAAGCAGTTTGCAGAGACTTTGAATATTTCTGAACATACTTTACGATATGATTTCAGAATAAAAGGAAATACTCTTCCTTTTAGCGTTTTTCAGACAATATTAGAGTTAAATCAGAAAAAAAATAAAAAAGAAAATATTAACAAGAAAATCAAATTTTTAGATGCATTTTGGGGGCAGAAACATAAAAATAAAGCTAATCTTAAAAAAATACAACAACCAGAATTAACAGAAAAATATGCAGAATTCTTTGGAGCAATGTTAGGAGATGGCTGTATTTTTTCAAATCTGTCTGGCATTTGTATTAGCGGAAATAGTATTCTTGATAGGAGCTATCTTGAGAAATATGTTTCTCCATTGATATTTAAATTATTTCAACTAAAACCCACAATATACTATTCTAATCAATCTAATAGCATGAGGTGCATTGTTTATAGTAAGAAAATAGCTGAATTTTTGATACAGCAAAAATTTCCCCAAGGTAAAAAAACTTTTGAAAACCTAAAAATACCTCACAGTTTTTTTAAGGAAACAAAATTATTGAAAGCTTGTATCAGAGGGCTAGTTGATACAGATGGTTCAATCTTTGCACACCCAAATACAAGAATCTGTTTAAATATTTCAATTTATTCTGGCTCTTTGTTAAATTCTTGTCTTAAGGCTTTTAAGAAACTTAATATAAAAGTTGGAAAATACAATAAAGGAATAAACCTATATGGCACATCTAAAATTAGCAACTATTTTGAAAAAATTGGCAGCTCAAATGTTAGGAATGTATTAAAGTATAAGATATTTAAAGAAAAAAATTACGTTCCCACATCTAAAGAAATAGAAAGCTTTTTAAGAGAAAACAATACTTTCAGTGTGAAGTTACCTTATCATGGGCCCATGGTCTAGTGGTTAACTTCTCCAGAACTTACAAATTGTATCTGGAAAATCCATAAATGACATCACCCTTACAAAAGAAATTTAAGTAAGGTGAGGATCCCCGGTTCGAAAGTAAGGGACTGCATATTGCAATCTTTTACAGAAAGTCCGGGTGGGCCCATTCAAAATAATAGTGGCATTTAATTCTTTGAATTATCTGCGCCAGTGGTTGAGTGGTACAATAGATCCCTGCCACATCTCTCGTCGAGAGGCAAAGGATCTGGCCCGAGTTCGATTCTCGGCTGGCGCATTTTTAAGAAGTCTTAACTTTCTAGGATTAGATAGCCCAATCTCATCAGAAAATCTCTTAATATATGATTTTCTTATTGTAATTTGATAACAATCTTGACAATTTGGTCTTGGATCCGTTATTTTAATCAATTTATGTGGGATTAAAAATTTAAATAATATACGCGAAGCTTGTTCCATTAAATTTTTTGATATTGTCTTAAGCATTATCCTATATTTGTTTACCCCGCCATCAGTATCAAAAAGACCTCTTAAAAAATACTTAAGAAAATCATCTGAATAATCATCAATATTTCCTTTTAAACAAACATTTTTAGTTTTTCCCTCAAGAATTAGAAAATAATTTAACATTTTGAAAATTTCTTTTGAATATAATGACAATTCTAATTGGTTCTTCTTTGGTCTATAAACTCTGAGTTTCTTATTAAAATTATTTTTTATTAATCTTTCAAGGTATAGATAATATTCATGATCATCTTTACCATGAAGATGAAATTTAATTGTGTAATGTCCTGTTTTTTTACCATGAAAAAAAGAACCATCCCCTGCAAAAGCGCCGACAAATTCGCCCAAAACTTTATCATCTTTAGGGATTCTCGTTAAACTAAATTTTCTTCCTTTTATTTTTTTATAATGATAATATATCGTTGATTTCGCAACATTTAATTGTTTTGAGATTTTTGGAATAGACTCTCCTTTTTGAATCAGATTTATAATTTTTGATTTCTTTTTATTCATTCTAATTCTCCAAGCAAATCTCGTCTATTGCGAGACTTCCTCAATTTATTGGAAGTCTCGCCTTCCAGAAAAGAGAACATTGCGCAGAATTGCCTAATTGATTTTCGCGTCGAAGACCGAAAATCATTATTTAGCAGTTCTGCGTGTTCTCTTTTCAAAGGATTCTAAGTAACAATTATTTATATACTTTTCATATACTCGACCAGTGGCCCGAGTTCGATTCTCGGTCGGCGCATAAAAACCTTTATAAAAACAAAACTAATTTCTCTACAATAGCGGGCCCGTAGCTCAGCCTGGAGCCTCGAAGAGACCCACTCTTCGAGCGGGCAATTAGAGCGCTGGTCTTATATGACTACGTTTTAAACAAAACAGTCTAGGCGAGCCAGAGGTCTTGGGTTCAAATAAACTCGAGGGTTCAACTCCCTCTGGTCGTTGAAAGTCCCAGCGGGCCCACTTCTTAATATATCCGCAAGTAATATAAACTCTGAGCATATAACATATATAGTGGGAGAATGGTTGAAAACTTAGTAGCCATAGTTTCAGATATACATGCAAATTATGAAGCACTTAGAGCTGTCCTTAAAGATATCCAAAGTATGGGCGTTACTAGAATAATCAATGCAGGAGACCTCTTTGGATACGGGCCAGACCCAATAAAATGCTTTGATATCGCCAAAACGTTTTCTATAAACATAGACGGAAACCATGAAGATTGGACAAGATTACAACAGCATGATATAAATATTCCATTAAGCGCAATTCATAAACGGGCTGCAAAATCAATAAATTGTCAAATGCGCCAATTATACGGAAAACAAAAACAAAAAACAGACATAGGAAGAATAATAGAACTGCCAAGCGAAAAATTAAAAAGATTTCTAAGAAGCACTTACCCTCTTGAAATAATAAAAGAAGAATTGGAAAAACATAAAGATGCGCTTCATATTCCTTGTAATCAAAGAAAAAAAGTAAGACTAGACAAAACAGTAATAAAATTAAATGCTTCTTTTTTGAATGAAACATTCACAAATTGCCCTGATCTTTATCCAACTCTAGAAGCGCGAATAAGACGCAGAAATAAAGCAGTAGAAATATATAATTTCTTAGAAAAAACAGAAAGACAAAAAACATATGAGCTTGGCAACTCGCTTGTAGTTCATGATGACCCATTAAATCCTGGAAGCGGGCTTTACACAATTGACGACGAAACTGCAAAACGAATTGGAATACACGGAAATAGAGCTAGTTTTGAAAAAATAAACCATGAACGATTCCCGAAAAAACG
This sequence comes from Candidatus Woesearchaeota archaeon, assembly GCA_016929895.1. Taxonomy (GTDB): domain Archaea; phylum Nanobdellota; class Nanobdellia; order Woesearchaeales; family ARS49; genus WJKI01. The sequence continues at coordinate 7,785 of JAFGHW010000020.1, read as the reverse complement.
ATACGTCTTTGTAGGGCATACTCATTGTTTGCCGGGAATTTTTGACCGCGGCGTATTGCAAATAGTTTATATTGGAAGTGTGGGTTTTCCGCGAGAAAGACCAATAAAATCAAAATACAAGCATATTTCTTTTAACTGCGAAAATCCTGAAAATCTAGGAAAAGATGTTTCAATCGCGTATTATACCGCGGTTGTTTTGGATGAAAACCGGGTAATAGAAACAAAAGGGCGGGGCGTTGCATATGATAACCGACCAACCAGAAAAAAAACGCGATCTGCCGGACTTGATGAAAAAATAATAATCTAAAATGGAAGACGATACATATCATGTCAAGGAAGAGGAAGAAGAAACTGAAGAAAAAGAAGAAATACCTTTAGTAGGAAAAATAATCAAGGATATTTACACAATTAAACGAATAATCGGCGGCGGAGGAGCATGCCAGGTATATGAAGCAGAGATGAATGTATATGCCTACAAGGCCAAATTAATAACCGAAGGCATTCTTCCTCCTGCAGCATTATTTTTTTCAAACAAAGAACTAGGATTAGACCCAGATTTTAAAGGGCGAATTGATAACCCAGATGTAATAAAAAAATTAAAAAAAAGAGCAAATGATTTATCTGATTTGTTAAATTCAGCTGGAGATGAAAAAAATGAAAATTCTTTAAGACATTCCAAAGACAGCACAAGAGAAATATTAAAAAAGCAATTAATGCAGCAAACACACAAAGATTTCCGAGCAAAAGGAAACATAGTTGCTTTAAAAGTATTAAGAAAAAGCAGATATTCGCAAAAAAAAGATGAAAATAGCGACATAGTTCAAAGATTCATAAATGAAGCACGAATGTGCGCGCAATATAGCTATCCAAATTTAGTAAAAAGTATTGATTCTGGGGAAGAAATTGTTACAACCGAAGCAGAAGAGCAAATAATTCATTATTACGCCATGGAATATGTAGATTCATTAGATTTAGCCAATTATGTTGAAAGAGAACCGATTTCCACAAAATTAGGAATAGGCATAATAAAAGGAGTTCTAAAAGCATGTGATTATTTGCATTCCAAAGGAGTAATACACAGGGATATAAAACCAAGAAATATTTTAATTGATAAAGATTCAATAGAAAGATATCTCAAAGGAACAGGAGAATTAGATGTAAGATTGGCTGATTTAGGCCTGGCAAAATTAAATTTAGCAGAATTTGAATCAGATTCCAAAGATTTGAAAACACAATTGCAGACTCAAGACAAACAAATACTCGGGACACCGCACTATATGTCCCCAGAACAAATTTTAATACCAAGAGATGTCGGTCCTCCTACCGATATTTGGTCTTTATCTGCAACAATTTATTATCTTTTAACAAGCAAATTTCCATTTGGGCGCGAAACCTTATCATACGCTGCAGTAATGACTGAAATAATCAAATGTGAAAAACCAAAACTAATATCCGAAATTAATCCTAAAGTTCCCCAATTACTTGAAGACATAATAATGTCTAATTTAATTCCTTTGGATATAATAAGAGATGATGACGAGCATATAACTGAAATAAAAAATACACGAATGACTGCAGAAGAATACTTATTGGCAGTAGAAGATTATGAAAAAATACAAAGCAAGGAGTACAGTGTAGAAGAATTAGAGCAATTAGAAAAAGGCCTAATAAGCGGAAAAATAGAAATTACTGAAGACAAATTAGAACAAACAACATCCATATGTTATGACTTGCTAAACAAAATAAAAAGAAAGAAAATAAAAAGAGACTCATATGACAGAGAAACAGTAGAAAAAAGAAAAACTCTTCTTGAAATAGCAATCAAATGCACTCAAAACAACATAAGAAAATCATATCTTGAAAGATTGTTAATCTATGAAAAAAGCTTTCCATTGTACACGGAACCAGAGCCAATAATCACCGGCAAACCAGCGATGAGCAGACTGGCAAAAGGAATATTGGCAGGAGCCGGAGTATTAACAATGCTCGGATTAATAGTTGGCGGAACAATCGGCGGAATAACACTAAATAAAAATAGAGAAAATGCAAATGTATACTCAACAATACAAAATCTCAATGAAAATGCAAGACAAGAATTGAAAAAAGGCAACATAGAAAAATCAATAGACTTATTAGATGAAATTATAAGAATAAGAACTAACAAACTTCCAAAAACATACAAAGATGTAGATAGTTCAATAGACGAACTGGAAATTGATATTGCAGAAAAACAAATAGATGAAGCAAGCTCTTCATTAATCAAAAGAAAACTTGGAGAAGCAAGAAAATATTCGATAAACGCAGATAACATTCTTGAAGAAGTAACAAGTTCAAAGTATTCAAACAAAAAACTAGAATTAGAGCAAAGAAATAAAAAAATACAAGAAATACTGGATGCAAAAGATGCTTCAATAGATTCTCTAACATTAGTAGACAAAAAATACGCCGCCCTGGTAGAAATATATACAAGTCTAGAAACCGAATTAACAAATGGAAAGCCATTCCCTGAAATAGAAAAAATAGAACAATTAAAGAAAAACTTAGACACATATAATTTTATGCTAATAAACGTAGTTGATGACTTTCTGGATGAAAAAGGACAAAAAACACAAGAATTCAAAGACTTAGAAACAAAAATAACAGGATTAATCAGAGACAGCAACAAACTTGAATTCAAGCTTTCCTGCGAATACCTAAAAGAATTAGAAGGACTAAATACAAAACTCGGAAAAACCTACTTAGAAGAAAATTCAGCAATTTCCCTAGAACAAGCAAAAGAATTATACCAACAAATCCAAAAAATAGAACAAATGACCAACTCCACATATTTAGATTCAGAAAAGCTAAATAATTTTAACAAAAGAAAAATACAAGCACAAGAAAATCTGAAAAAACACGCAACAGAAGTTGAACACTTCACGGGATTAAGAGACAACGCAAAACAAGGAAATGAAACCGCACAAAAAATACTGAAATTATACCAAAACATATACGACCCAAACAGCTGCGTACAAATTGGAGACGCATATCTAGAGCTAAAAGAAGAAACAAGAGCAAAAAATGCATATTCACAAGCAATGTCCTTAGTATTCTCTGGAATCCCTGTACAAAAAGAATTACTCATAAACGCTATTGAAAAATTAAAACAATTACGAGAAAAGTAGAGCAAGTTTTAAAAAGCAATAGTAGTTTTTCCTTCTTACCGGCATTATGCCCTGCTATCGTAGCCCGGCGAACTTTTTGGAAAAGTTCGAGCAAAATGGCCTACGACAGCAGCGCAAAGACATCTCGCTTTGCTCGATGTCTTTATGCCCCGCTAGTGTAGTCCGGTCAATCATCGCGCACTTTCGATGCGTGGACAGGGGTTCAAATCCCCTGCGGGGCATACATAACTTTAAAAACAACCGACCAAAACTATAATACAATGAAAAGAAGCTCAAGACGTTGGAAAAAGAAAAAACAAATGAGATGGAAATGGCAGCGCAAAAGAATGAAAAAAGAAAAAAGAAAAAGAGCTGCAAAATCAAGTTAAAACCTAAATTCTTTTAGTATATAAAAAACCATACAGAAAACGTAATCTTTATAAACAAATCATATCTCCTAAACGACTATCAACTCCAATAGCCGGTAAATTATTCCGGCAAATTCTAAACAAAATCCTCGGGAAAACTGAGGGGAAATAACTGTGAGTGCTAGAACTAAAAATCTAAGCATAAGAGAGTAGTCATGCAAAACACAATGCTGATTTCTTAACAATTGCGACCAATAAAACAAAGCGGTACGTAGTACAACAAAGTTCCTGTTTATCCTGCAGGAGATTGCTGCTATCAGAATCCCGCTTAGGCATGCAAGTCAAGGGGCCTTCGGGTCACTGGCAAACTGCTCAGTAACACGTCGATAATCTGCCTTTAAGTCTGGAATAACCTTGGGAAACTGAGACTAATACTGGATAAGGAAAAACAACTGGAATGTGTTTTTCCTCAAAGCTTCGGCGCTTAAAGATGAGTCGGCGGCCCATCAGGTTGTTGGTGAGGTAATTGCTCACCAAGCCTACGACGGGTAAGGGCCTTGAGAGAGGTTGCCCTGAGAGGGACACTTAGATACTGGTCCCAGCCCCACGGGGTGCAGCAGCTAGGAAAACTTTACAATGCACGAAAGTGTGATAAGGGGATTCTGAGTGCTCAAGCATTGCTTGGGCTTTTGCCAAGAGTAAAAATCTTGGCGAATAAGTGGTGGGCAAGACTGGTGCCAGCCGCCGCGGTAACACCAGCGCCGCAAGTGGGAATCGTTATTATTGGGTCTAAAGCATCCGTAGCCGGTCTAATAAATTTCCTGTGAAATCGGCCAGCTCAACTGGTCGGCGTGCAGGAAAGACTACTAGACTAGAGACCAGGAGAGGTTAGAGGTATTCTGTGGGGAGCGGTAAAATGCTATAATCCACAGAGGACCACCAATGGCGAAGGCATCTGACCAGAATGGATCTGACGGTGAGGGATGAAAGCCAGGGGAGCGATCCGGATTAGATATCGTCGAACTTCTTGAGAAGTTCTCCGGAATTAGTCTCGCACGATCGTCAATAAAACTATAGTGCAAGATAAAAACCGAAGAAAAAAATGGAGTTCGCTCGACTAATTACCCGAGTAGTCCTGGCTGTAAACGCTGCGTGCTAGATGTTGCACAATCCCCGAGATTGTGCAGTGTCGGAACGAAGGTGCTAAGCACGCCACCTGGGGAGTACGGTCGCAAGGCTGAAATTACCTCGACCAGAAGGTCTCAGAACCTACTGATCGGTAATCAGTAGACTTAAAGGAATTGGCGGGGAGGCACTACAACGGGTGCGGCGTGCGGTTTAATCGAATTCGACGCCGAGAATCTTACCGGGGGCGCCGGCAGAATGAAAGTCAGTCTGAAGGGCTTACTAGACGAGCCGAGAGGTGTTGCATGGCCGCCGTCAGCTCGTGCCGTGTGACCTTTTAGGAAAAGCTCAACCAAAAGAGCCTCACCTAAAGGTTCGGCAAAGGTGTCCTGTTAAGTCAGGCAACGAGCGAGACCTGTATCTGTATTTGCTAACGTGCCAGCAATGGTGAGCGAGCACAATATGGAAACTGCCTTGGAAACAAGGAGGAAGGTGCAGGCCACGGTAGGTCCGTATGGCCCGAATCTCCCGGGATACACGCGCGCAACAATGATAGGGACAAAGGGATGCAACTCTGAAAAGAGAAGCCAAACCTCAAAACCCTACCTCAGTATAGATTGAGGATTGAAACTCATCCTCATGACAACGGAATCCGTAGTAATCGGAATTTAGCACATTCCGGTGAATATGTCCCTGCCTCTTGCACACACCGCCCGTCAAACCAACCGAGCAGGCTTTAGATGAGCTTTATTGAGTAAATAAATCGAATCTAAGGTCAGTGAGGTGGGTTAAGTCGTCACAAGGTATCCGTAGGGGAACCTGCGGATGGATCACCTCCTTTTATTTTTTTCATTTCAAATCAGCAAAACATTACTACTCTCTTTCACATTCACAAATTTTTATACTGGGCCGGTAGTTCAACCTGGTAGAACGCCGCCCTTGCAAGTGCCAAAAGAGGAAACAACCTGCGGCGCTAAGAGAGGCGGAGGCTTCGGGTTCAAATGTTAGGGACTGCACCCTAAACGTGCGCAAAAAATGTTACCATTTTTTGGCACACAAAATCCTTTGGATTTTGATGTACTGGCGTACGGTTGGACATTCCTCGCAATGCTCGGAAGTCCAACGGGACACTTTGCGTAGTCCCTGATTGAAAGTCCCGACCGGTCCATTTCATCATTGAAATGGACCCCAACAAAATCTTTGATTTTGCGCTGGGTCCACTTGCTTAATCACATTTATCAATGAGCAAATCGTTATTTGAAATAACGGTTGAAGGGCAGGAGATATTGATTTTGGTCAAACTCTAAAAATTGACCTGCGACAAATCTTATATTAATGAAGCCATGCAAAAACAATCAGATACTGGCCATCGTTTCACGCGATGGGAAAAATAATTCTATTAGGTGGACGACTTGGTTCTAGACGCTGATGAAGGACGCGGCTAACTGCGAAATGCCTCGGCAAAGCGTATGCAGCTATTGAACCGAGGATCTCCGAATAGGACTTCCTCTTGAATCTGAAAAGATGGGGAACGCAGGGAACTGAAACATCTCAGTACCTGCAGGAAAAGAAACCAAATGGGATGCGGTAAGTAAAGGCGATTGAAAACCGCACAAGGCAAACTGAATCTGACATTGAAAAATGCCAGAGATGTGGTGTTATGGACTGCCATTAAGCCCAAACTTGGAAACCTGAAGTCTTCTGGAAAGAAGCGCCATAGAGGGTGATAGCCCTGTAAGGGTAACTAAGCGGGCCCAGGCAGTATCCAGAGTACTGCTCCTTGGATATGGAGCAGGAAGTTGGGTGGCATCAACATCCAACCTTAAATACGTCTAGAATCCGATAGCGAACAAGTACTGTGAAGGAAAGTTGAAAAGCACCCGTGATAGGGAGTTAAAAGAGCCTGAAACCTAATAGATATCGATAGGCAGGGCATTACGGTGTTCTGTCGTGCGTTTGGAAAAACGAGCCAGGGAGTTTATCAAAGTGGCAAGCATAACTTTAATCCAAAGGAATGCAAAGCGAAAGCAACAAGCCTGCAAGCAATGAGAGGCGAGGTCTTAAAGGGCCTGAAGTCACTTGGATAAGACCCGAAACCGCTCGATCTAGTCCTGGGTAAGGTGAAGTGAGGGTAAAACCTCGTGGAGGCCTGAAGAGGTGCTATGTGCATGTGTTCTTCTAACTTGGGATTAGGGGTGAAAAGCCAATCGAGAGCGGTGATAGCTGGTTCCTACCGAAGTTGGCGTCAGTCAAGCCTCAAGGGAGATGATTAAACCTGTAGAGCTACGGAAAGAAAATTTAGGGGGAGAAATCCTTCGGTTTTCTGTCCAACTCCGAAAGGTCTAATGTCTTAGAACTTGGGAGACGGGGATTCGGGGTAAGCTTGAATTCCGAGAGGGTAACAACCCAGACTATGGTTAAGGTCCCTAAATATTAGTTAAGTGTTAAAGGCAAAAAGGTATTTGTATCCAGAGACAACAGGGAGGTTGGCTTAGAAGCAGCCACCCTTTAAAAAGTGCGTAACAGCTTACCTGTCGAGGATGCAAGTCCTGAAAATGGACGGGGCTAAACTAATTACCGACACCATAGACGAGCCAAAAGCTCGTGATAGGTAGGCGTGCTGATTGGGCAGAAGCATGTTTGAGAATTCATGTGGACCGATTAGCAATGAAAATCCTGGCGGTAGTAGGATCTTAGCAATGTGAGAATCATTGCCGCTGAAAGGGCAAGGGTTCCTTGACAATGTCGATCAGTCAAGGGTAAGTTGGTCCTAACTGAGCTCCTAACAGGAGTGTGTAAGGAAAGGGAAACAGGTTAATATTCCTGTACTACCGAAGTATGCGTGGCAACACAAGCTTTGTTTCTGACGTTTTTGGCTAGGCAGGCACAAACCATCGTTTGTGTTAACCAGGATAAATCAAGGGAGTATCATTATGATGAGAACTTGATTAAACCTGGGAATAATAGTTTTATGAATTATCCTGCCAATGCCTGGAACCCATGAAAAAGGAACAAAGAAAAATCTTCGGCAGCCATACCCAGAACCGGCACTGGTGCCCCTAGGTGAGAAGCCTAAAGCGTGAAGGATTAATCTGGTTAAGGGAACTCGGCAAATTAGCCCCGTGCCTTTGGCATAAGGGGTCCCTGCT
>JAFGHW010000019.1 GCA_016929895.1 Candidatus Woesearchaeota archaeon | reverse complement strand
CCATGAATATACTATTTTCATTCTGGTTTTTTTAATAGAAGAAAATCTTGGGTCAGTTCTTATGTATCCATACATTTTTCTAAAGTCGCATGATTGTATTCTATACACCTTAACTATAATTCTTTTATTTGCTTTAGTTAATGCTGTGAACACATTTGCTTCTTTTCCCATGAATATAGGGCTTTCTAAGCCTTCAAGATTTCCTTGAGAAATGAGTTTAAATAATGTTTTTACAGTGCTTTGGTCAAATACGTCTTTATATGTCTTGAATGCTTCTTTTTGTCTTGGCATATTTATTCAATCATAGTCAAAGTATATAAATATATATCGAAGAACTTATGGTTCTTGGCTATACCTTGAATCCGCAAGCTTTATAAAGTTCTTTCGCTTCTAGAAATAGTGATATTTAACGGTCATATTCAAGCCCGTCACGAGAGTACCCAATGGAGCTCACGCTGATAGCAAGCTATGAGCTTGGGGGTTAGTGCCACGGGCTACAAACTTTTATTCACCGTTTTTATCAAGATTCAAAATCAAATAGAACAAGAAAATTATTTATTTTCATTAAAATCACTAAATTGATTAAAATGGGATTAATTACGCCAAAAAAAGCCTGAAAAAAGCTTTTTTTAGCTAAATATAGCTTTTCTTGTTCTATTAAAACGATTATAATCAAGGGGAGTGTTTTAAAATGGGGAAAATTAGTCCAATTTCATCAAAATATATAATTAATGCATCTATTGAAATTGATGGTGTTGTTGATAGGCCTGATGTTATAGGCGCGATTTTTGGTCAGACAGAAGGGCTTTTGGGTTCTGATTTAGAACTTAGAGAGTTGCAAAGGTCTGGAAGAATTGGCCGTATTGAAGTTAATGTTGACACTAGGTCAGGCAAAACTCAGGGTTCTATTGTTGTTCCTTCTTCTTTGGATAAGGCAGAAACAAGTATTGTTGGTGCTGCTTTAGAAGTTATTCAAAGAATTGGTCCTTGTAATGCTAAGATTAAGGTTACTAATATTGAGGATGTTAGGATAAGCAAGAGAAATCTTGTTATTGAAAGAGCTAAAGAGTTGTTAAAGACTATGGTTGACCAGATATTGCCTGATTCTCAGGAAATTGCAGATGAAGTTGCTCAGTCTGTTAGGGTTATGGAAATCAGGGAGTTTGGCAGAGAGAGATTGCCTGCAGGCCCTGCTATTGAAGAAAGTGATGAAATAATTATTGTTGAGGGCAGGGCAGATGTGCTTAACTTGTTAAAAAATGGTTTTAAGAACGCTATTGCTATGAATGGCACTTCTGTTCCTCAAACTATTATTGAATTAAGCAGAAGAAAGGATGCAATTGCTTTTGTTGACGGCGACCGCGGTGGTAATTTAATCATTAAGGATCTTATTAATGTTGGAGAGATTGACTTTATTACCCGGGCTCCTGATGGAAAAGAAGTTGAAGAATTAACTAAAAAGGAGATTCATAAGGCTTTGAGAAGCAAGATTACTTTAGAACAGGCTAAATTAGAAATGGCCAGTAATGATACTTCTGAATCTATCAGAAGGCCCATGATTAAGAAAAATATTTTGCCTCCTCGCCAGCAAAGTAGAGTTCAGCAAAGGCCTTCTCAACCAAGACCTCTTGCGCCTCTGCCAGCGAGAGTTGCTGTTTCTCCTGAGGAGAAAAAGAAATTTGGTTCAATGTTAGAGAATTTAATTGGAACTCGCGGAGCTTACTTGCTGGATGATAAATTGAATGTCTTGGGCAAGGTTCCTTTTTCAGAACTTGCTTCTACTCTTAGAAGCTTAAATTCTGGTGTTTATGCTGTTGTTTTTGACGGCACTGCTGATAATATTATTTCAGATGTTGCTGTTAAAGCAGGCGTTAAGCATATTGTTGCAATGCACAGCAGGACTAATGATCATAGATTGAATATTATGACTGCTGCTGCGCTTTAGTTTTTTATTCCCAAGAAAAATCAAAGATTTTTTGGATTTCTGTGCGCAGAAAAGCTTTGCTTTTCTTGCATTTTTCTTAACTTTTTTATACCAGTATCATATTTTGCTGTTAAAAGAGGTTAAATTATGCCTTATGAAATTGTTTTAGGAAGAACTCCTGATGAAAAATCCAAATTAGGAACTAAAGGTTCTGTTTTTATTGGAAAGCAGTATGTTAAAATGGGTTCAACTACTTCTTTGTCTCAGCCTGTTTTTTTGGATTTAAATAAATCTCATGTTGTTTTTGTTTGCGGTAAAAGAGGTTCTGGTAAGTCGTATACTATGGGTGTTGTTTCAGAGGGAATAACTCAATTGGAGCAAAAATACAAGGAAAGATTATCGGTTATTATGCTGGACACCATGGGTATTTATTGGACTATGAAATATCCTAATAATCCGGATAGCGAGCTTTTGAAAGAATGGGGTTTGGAAGGAAAGGAAATTCCAATAAAAATCTTTTGTCCTAAAGGTATGTTTAAGCAGTATAAGGACAAGGGAATTCCTGCTGATAAATCTTTTTCAATAAATCCTTCTGAATTAAATCCTGAGGATTGGAATTTGACTTTTGAATTGGGTATTAATGACCCTATTGCTGTTTTTATTGAAAGGATTATTCTTAATTTGCAAAAGAGTAAGGACAATTATGCTATTCAGGATATTATTCAGGCAATAGAGAGTGATACTTCTGAGCCTGATCAGGTTGTTAATGCTGCTTTGAATCGTTTTAAGTCAGCGGATTCTTGGGGTATTTTTTCTTCAGAAGCTACTTCTATGGCTGATCTTGCTGCTTCTGGCCAGATTACGATTTTGGATTTAAGCGCTTATGCAACTATGCCTAATGGTTGGAAAATCAAGCATTTGGTTATGGGTTTGGTTTGTATTAAGCTTTTTCAGGAGCGCATGGTTGTTAGAAAAGCCGAGGAATTAAAATCAGTTGAGAGTTCTATTCATTATATTATTTCTGAGGATGAAAAAAAATTGATGAAAGAAAAAATGCCTTTGGTTTGGATTATGATTGATGAGGCTCATGAGTTTCTTCCTAGGCATGGCAAAACTGCTGCAACTAATGCGTTAATAACGCTTTTGAGAGAAGGAAGACAGCCTGGCATTTCTTTGATTTTGGCTACACAGCAGCCTGGAAAGATTCATACAGATGCTATGACACAGTCTGATGTTATTTTGTCGCATCGTTTGACTGCTAAAATTGACACTGATGCTTTGGGTAGTTTGATGCAGAGTTATTTGAGAACCGGCCTGGATAAAGAATTGAATAATTTGCCTAAAGTCCCTGGTGCTTGTATTGCTGTTGATGATGTTAATGAAAGGATTTATCCTATTAGGATTAGGCCCAGATTTAGCTGGCATGGTGGCAGCGCGCCTAATTTAATAAGGTAAAAGAAAAAAAAATATTCTAATATTGGCTTGTTGTAAATTTTGGCGCCACATCTGAATCTTTTAAGTAATTAAATGCAGAATCAGCATATTGATACACTAGTGTTGGTTGGCCTGACTCAGTTATTGTTGCTTTAATTGGGACTCCATAGGTTGTATGAAGCCATAATTCTATTATTTTTCCTGTTTGTATTGACTTTATTTTCATTGTGCTTACGCCATCTATTACTTCTGGTCCTATTAATTCAGCATTTGTTAGTCCTTCTAGCCAGTCCATTGGTGTTTTTGTGTTGTAAGTGTCATAGTCTGCTTCAAATACCTTTCTTGTGTAATCTTCGCCGCTCTGCAAGCATCTGCCTTCGTCTTCGCATCTTGCTGTTGCTGTTTTTGCGTCCCTGTCTAAATACACAGTGTCATAGTATTCTCCTATTTTGTAGGCATTTCCTTCATAGCGTCTTACTTTAATTTTGTTTCCTTTGATAAAATATGTATCCAAGAACCTGTTTTCCGGAGGTTGCGATAGCAGATATTTACAGCTGATTACTTTTGTTTGTGATTTTAGTATCAGTTCTTGTATTTTTTCAGGCAATTGCGGCGGTTGTTCCACCTTGACTGTAGGTATTGGTTCTGTTTTTTTGGTGATTGCCTCTTCTTTTGTTTCTACTTTTACAGGTGTTTTTTCTGTTTGCGCCTCAACCTTTACAGAAGTGTCTGTTGTTTTTTGTTGCTGTGTTGGTATTGTGGCTTGCTCTGCTGAGCATCCTACTAATACCAGTATTATTAGCAGACTTATCAAAACAAGTATTTTATTTCTCATATTATCCCCCCGATTATTCTTTTGATAGTATTATTTTCTTTTTTTTGTTAGCTGAGGAATTGGTTTTGCCTGTCTCATAGATATTAGCGAAGCTATAAACATTAATGAAAAAACCAATCCAAATGCAGTGCCCCAGGGCATTGATTGCGGATATATATAGAACACGCTAACCATAAACCCTATTATACTTGTTGCGAAAAATGCTGTGTTTAAAGGTGCTGGTTTAAATGCCATTTTTATCTCTATAGCAGACAGAGTATATAAACTTTTTTATCTGAAGCGTATAAAACTTAGCTTGTTCACTTGTTTCTTTGCTTTTTCAAGTTTATTATTAAAATCATTCATGAATTTTGTTATTAGTTCGCAGGCTCTTTTTTTATTTTCTCCGCAAGTTAGTATTCCTGCTTTGCAGTCATTATATATTCTGTTTAGTTCATTGTCTTTTTCTACAAGATGCTGCTTAAACATTTCAAAAATCATGCATTCTTCTGGTTTGCCGCCTTTTTTTCTTTGTTCTTCTGCTGTGTCTCTGCCTCCTGTTTTTGCTTTTTTGAGTTTTTTGCATGTTTGGTTTGTGTCTTCTGGTAATTCTATGCAGCTTTCTGGTCTTGATTTTGACATTTTGATTGACCCGTCTAGAGAAGGCGTAAATTTATGATATATCGATGAAATAGGGACAAAATCATACTTGGATTTTACTCTTGAAACTATATCCCGCGCCAGTCTTATATGCGGGTCTTGGTCTATTCCTACTGGTATTATTCCCGGCATTCTTTTTTTTAGTTGGGGGTACAATACATCGCCTACTTGAGTTACTGCCCCCATGATTCTTCCTGGGTCAGCATTGCCGTATATTGATTTGAATTCATTTAGTGTTATTTTTTTTGCAAATTCATATGAGATGTTCATTACTTCCTTATTTTCAGATTGAAAATAAAATATTGTTTTTTTAGGGTCAAGACCCAACGCTATATAGGCGGGTATGTGAAAATCAATCGCTCTTTCTCTTGCTTGTTCTAGAGTTATTCCTCTTGTTGATGCGGCTTCTAAATCTGCTACTAAAATATATGTTTGTGCGCCATGCTCTTGAAAATATTTGAGGTTTTCTACTACCATTTTATTGCCAAAATGAATTTTTTCTCCTGTGGGCATTATTCCTGAAAGAGCATAAAATGGTTTTTTGTTTTTTATGCAGTCTGAGATTATTTTTAGGTCTCGTCCTGCAAAAACAGTTCCTCTTCGCATTATTCTGTTGGCGTTTGGAAAAATTGAACTATTAAATACTTCGAGTCCAAAGTGTTTGATTATTTTTTCATAATCTTCAGATAGTTCTGTTCCCCACGGGTCTATTAGTTTGTCCATACTGCCTCTTTTTATATTCTGGTTTAAATATCTTTCTTATAAAAAAAAGATTAAGTTTATATAAACTTAGTTCTAAAATTCGATTATGAAGCATTCGCTTAAGATTACTATACTGCTTGTGTTTATTTTTTTATGCGCGCAGATTATTGGATTGTTTATTACGAATAATTATATTGATCAGGATGCTTCCAAAGATGGAGAGCTTGTTTGGAAGCCTCTGCCTGCTCTGGGAGGCATTAGTATTGCTAGGCCTGATATTGCTCCTAAGATGTCCTTCTTGTATATTTTAGGCGCTATTCTTGTCGGCACTGTTCTTATCTTGTTGATAATTCATTGGGGAAAGGTTTTATTGTGGAAATTATGGTTCTTTGTTGCCATTACTGTTTGTTTGCATATTGCTTTTAGTGCTGTGATTCCTGGTTGGATTGCTTTGATTCTTGCAGTACTTTTTGGTTATGTCAAGGCGTTTAAGCATAGTTTTATTGTTCATAACTTTAGTGAGTTGTTTGTTTATGGCGGTTTGGCTGTTATCTTTGTTCCTATTTTGAATATTCTTGTTGCTGTGGTTCTTATGCTGTTATTGTCTGCTTATGATGCTTATTCTGTTTGGCAGTCTAAACATATGATTGCTATGGCTAAATTTCAGACTAAGTCAGGTGTTTTTGCCGGCATTTTGTTGCCGTATAAAATTCCTAAGATTGTCAGGAAAAAGGGCAAAACTAAAATGATTAAGGTTAAGACTGCTATTTTAGGTGGTGGTGATATTGGTTTTCCTTTGTTGTTTGCTGGCGCTGTCTTAAAAGAGTTTGGCTTGGCAAAAGCTTTGGTTATCCCTCCTTTTGCTGCGCTTGCTTTGCTTGGTTTGTTATTATTCAGTAAAAAGGGTCGTTTTTATCCTGCTATTCCTTTTTTGACTGTGGGTTGCTTGTTAGGATTGTTTGTTGTTTGGCTGTCTCAGTTTTTGCCTTTTCTGTAGAGGTTTAGTGTTTTTTGTTGTAGTTGTGCTGAGTAGCTTACAGGGTCTATGTGCATTCCGTCTTCTGCTGCAATTACTTGTGTTTTGAGTTGTTTTTGCATTTCTCTTGCTATATATATTGGTTCAGATGCTAGAATTTTTTTGCTGAAATGTGTTAGTATTGCTAATTTGGGTTTTGCTATCTGTATTATTTTTACTGCATCATCTACTGTTAGTTGTTTTTGTTTGGTTTTGTCTAGATGAACGCAGTTTATTATTAGTATGTCTGTTTTTTTGTATTGTTCTGCTATCTCTTTGGAGTACTTGGTGTCTGAAGTATATCCTACTAGGAATTTTGACGAGTAAATTTTAAATCCCATTGTATGAGGGTCGTCATGGTCTGCTTTTGTTGTTTGTATTTCTATGTTTTCTATGCCTATTTTTTTGTCAGGCTGTGTTACTATTAGCCTTTCTATGCATTTTTGGTGGAATTGCGTTATTATGTTTTGTTCTGTTATTGATGGCCCGGTTATTATAACTCCTTTTGGGTCTAGTCCATTGTGAGTCATGGCAGCTATTACCGCGTTTATGTCATTGCAGTGGTTCATGTGCGAGTGTGATAATAGTATTGCTGTGTTTTCTCTTAGGTTTATTCCATATTCTGCTGCTTTGTTTAATGTTCCAGGGCCCGGATCTATTAGAAATTGGCAGTCTTTTGTTTTTAGTATGATTCCTCCTGAGTTTCTTAGTTGTTTTCCTGTTACGCTTATTTCTCCGCTTGTTCCTAGAAATAGGATTCCTGACTTCATTAGAGTTAAGAAGTTTGGGAAATTAATATGTTTTTCTATACTGGAAACTACAAAACCTTTTTAAAGCTTTATTCTATCTTGTTTTATAGGCAGGCTATACTGGGAGGTTAGCCGTCTCCTGTCACAGCAAATCGGCTTTATGGTTGAGTGAAGCTTGAAGAGCAGTAGGATTTTTGTTTACTGGTCTTGGGCTCTACGTTGAGATTCTGTCCTTTGGGATCGTTTAATAAGGAATCTGGTCAGGGTGGGAACACAGCAGCCATAACTTATTGAATTGATGCTCAGAGGGTAGCGGAATTGAGGAAGGTTCAAGGTAAGCTGGTGAATGATTGTCTTATTCATCTTCCTGCATGCCTGCCTGCTTTATATATGTTCCCGCCCAAGAAAAAGTTTTATTCTAAGAGTATTGCTGGTTTTCCAGGCATTGCGTTTTTTGCTTTATCTTCTTTTGAATTTTCTTCTATTATGATTTCTATTGGTGCTTTGTATTCTAGTTCTATTTTTTGATGCGCTTCTTCTAATGCATTTATTTCTGATTCCTGGTCTATGTCTGCTTCAGGCAATCTGGAAGGCTCTTTTATAAATTTAGTTATCATTTTAGAGATTTGTTTGGAATATGGTTTTAGTTCTTGAGTCATTATTTGTTGCATTATTTCTGGCATTTTTCTTGTTTGTTTTAGTATTTCTCTTAAGTTTTTGACAAATGTATATTTCCATGATGCTGCTATGAATAATTTTATTTTTTTTGGTTTTTCGTTTTTAGTTAGCTTGATTACATGGCTTATGTCTGAGAGTGTATTGTGTACTGTTTGTTCTGCTGTTTCTGCTTTTAGGTCAATTTTGGTTTCATCTGCTTCTGGCCAGTGTTCTATTGAAACAAATGATTTTTTCCTTAGGTTTTGCCATAATTCTTCTGCCGTGTGCGGTATTAGTGGTGATAGCATTTTTATCCATGGTTCTGCTATTATTTCATAGATTGCTTGTAATTGTCTTCCTGCAAGTTTTGCTTTTGCTTTATGGATTAAGTTTGGTATGTGATATAAAACCGTGTGTGCATAGTCTCTTAACTCCATTTTGCTTAGTGATTTGTCTGCTTCTTGTAGATATCTTTGGAATCTTGAGATTATTGCATGTCCTTGGTATGACGGCGTTCCTGATTGTTTGTTTTCTATTATTTCTTGGGCTAATAATATTATACTGTTTAGGTGCTTTTGTATTTTTATGGCTTCTTCTGTGCGCCAGTCAAATGTGCCTTGTATGTTTGTTGCAGATGCAATATATGCTCTGAAAGTGTCTGCTCCGTATTTGTTGGTTATTTCTAATAGGGTTATTATGTTTCCTTTGGATTTGCTCATTTTGGTTCCTTCGCTCATCACAAATCCGTGCAGGGATATTTTTTTAGGCCAGTATTTTTCAGGGAATATTCCTGCATGCGCGAATATGAAAAAAGATAAATGGTTTGATAAGTGCGCAGTATATGTGTGTCTGTGGTCATTTGGATACCAGTAGTCAAAGTTTTCTCTCAGTTCTTTTAGAACATTTTCTGGAATATTTGTTTTTTCGCTTGCTTTTTTTATGCCGCCTTCTCCCAGGTAAACATAGTCAAAGAATTCTAGTGTTAATTGTTCTGGTTTGATTTTGTGCTTGTTGATTATATTTTTGATAGTATAAAACGTCATATAAATAGTGGAATCGGATAATGATTCTATTATCCAGTTTGTGTCAAAAGGCAGTGGTGTTCCTATCCCTCTTTTTCTGGCTGCAGGTCTTTTGTCAAGCCATTCAAAAGCATCTGTGTATAGTTTTCTTGAGTTTTCTGGCAATAATGTCATTTGCTCTAGGCATTTGTATGCTTTTTCTTTCCATCCTTTTGCATTAAAGTCTAAGAACCATTGGTCTTCTAACAAGGCGATTACTACTTTTGCCCCGCATCTGCAGAATGCTTCTCTTGATACTTCGTATAGAATATCTGCTTTATTTTTTGAGATTAAATCTTGTTTTACTTTGTCTTTTGCTTCTGTTACTTTCATTCCTTTGTATGGCCCGCAGTTTTCAAGCAGTGTCCCTGTGTGAAATCCTTCCTTGTATACTTCTTGTGTTGCTTCTTTTAGTTTTGGGTCTGTTTGGTCTTGTATTTTCATGTCTTCTACTATTTTAACTCCTGCTTGGTCTCCGTATTTTTCAGTGCGGATTATGGAAATCACTTTTATGTTTTTGATTTCTTCCTCGTTTAATCCGTATTTTTTCATCTCCTCAGAATCAGTTTGTAAATCCCTTAAGGCAACATAATCATATGGCGCATCGCTTGGCACGCTTGTTACTATTCCTGTTCCTATGTTTGGGTCCACGAATATGGATGGCAGGATTATTATTTTTTTGTCAGGCCCTGGCGCTGTTGCGTATTTTCCTATTAGTTCTTTTCCATTTATTGTTCCTGTTATTTCTATGTTTTTCTTTTGGTATGCCAGTTTGCCGTAGCATTCTTTTGTCATTATCCATGTTTCTCCTTTTACATTTACTCTTGAATATTCTATGTCTGGTCTTACCCACAGGTTTGTTTGCCCGTATACTGTTTCTGGTCTTAATGTTGCTGCTACCAGTATTTCTCTGTTGTCCATTTTGAATTTTAATAGTGTGAATTCTTGTTTTTCTACTGGGTTTGTGTCTGCGTCTTGTATGTCATCTTCGCCCACTGCATTTTGGTCTGATGGGCAATATAATACAGGATAGCTTCCTTTGATTAGATAATTCTTGTCTTTGTACTTATTGAATTGCCATGTAATGAATTTTTGATAGTCAGGGTCTCCTGTTGTGAACCTTCTTGTCCAGTCTATTCCTAACCCTAATGACTTGTATTCGTCCATCATTTTTGGGATAAAGAAATTTACTATTTTCCATGGGTCTTTGAATGATTCTATTATTTTCTGTACTTTTTTTTCATCTTGTTCATAATTTCTTATGTATCCTTTATATAATTCTATTTTTTTCTGGTCTTTTTTTTCTATTGCTGCCGCGATTCCTAGGACCGGTGTTCCTGTTATATGAAATGCTAATGGGAATAATGTATTCAGCCCTTTCATTCGCTTGTAGCGCGCATATATGTCGCTTTCAGTTACTGCTCTTCCATGACCTATATGCAATGAACCTGAAATATATGGATATGGCGTTGTAAAAAAGAATTTTGGTCGTTTTTCTATTTTTGGTTCAAATATTTTTGCTTCTTCCCATTTATCTTGCCATTTCTGGTTGATTGTTTTAAAATCCATATTGTTTTGGAGAGGCTGGGCTTTTAAAAACCTTTCTGCTCCTTTAGCATTTTTACTATTCCTGGCGCCAGCATTAGTTTTCCATCTTTTAATACGTACCTAAACGGCAGAATTACATCTTCTCCTTCTCTCACAGGTATCATAATGGTGTCTGCAAATCTTATTTTTTCTAGTTTTTTTCCTTCCAAAATCATTTTTGTTGTCAATACTGCTGTGTCTGTGCTCATTTGTTTATTTCCAAGATTTCTTGTTTGTGCTTTTAATTTTTTAATTAGTTCATGTGTTCGTTTTTTCGGCGGGTCATCCCCTAAAATGCCCCCAAATACAAAGTACTCAAACTTATTTTTGTCTTTTGCTTGCAGACAATCCTTTGCGTCCATATCTAATATGCAAATATTGTCAAAATCCATTACAGAGATTGATTCTTGGTATATTTTTCCCAGATTTTTTATTTTTTCTTTGCCTTTTTTCACGTTTGTAAAGATTAGATTTTCTTTTCCGACTATCTTGGATATATGGCTGTATTCAAGTATGCTCCATTTGTGCATTTCTTTATCCATGTGTTCAATGATATATAGCATTTTTTCCAAAATATTTTTATAGTATTTATTTAATTTTTACTATTAATGAATATACTTGCATTATATTTAAAAGAGGTTGATTATAAAAAGGTTGGTAAAAAAAAAGTAGAGGTTAAAAGAGTTAATTTTACAGATAAACGTATTGTTAAGGTTCTTCGTTCTCTGGGACACTCTGTTGATTGGATGGAGTATAGTAAAGAGAGGCTTTCGTCTGTTAAGGACGGGTATGATTTAATATTTAATTTAGCAGATGGTTTGGAGAATGATAATGACTTTCAGGAAATTCCTATCTTAAGACAAATTGAAAAATTAGATATTCCTTATACCGGGAATTCCTCTAAGGTGATTAAAGATTGTTATGACAAATCAAATATTAAGAGAACGTTAATAAAAAAAGGAATTAAGACTCCTAAATTTCAGGTTATTAAGAATAAAAAACAGAAGCTAGATTCAAGTTTGAGGTTTCCATTAATTCTTAAGCCCTTGTTTACAGATGGGGGTGTTGGTATAACTGATGATTCTGTTGTGTACAATGAAATAAAGTTTAAAAGACAGTTAAAAAAATGTTTGAAAGAGCATGCACAACCGGTGTTAGTCGAAGAATATATTGATGGAAGGGATTTTTGTGTTCCGGTTGTTGGCGGCAGGGCTTTTCCTGCTGTTGAATGCACTTTTAGCAAGAGAGTTTTCAAGAACCGTCCTAAAATCATGACATATGATGTCAAATGGGCGACCGGCACTAAGGATTATAATCTTACCTATTTCAATATTCGTAATAAGATTCAAAGGAATTTCTCTTTTGAATTGAAAAAATCTATCACTAAAACTGCTGAAAAAGCATTTAAGGCTATGGGATGCACAGCTTATGCTAGTGTTGATATAAGAGCCAGGGGCAATGAGATTTTTGTTATCGAGATTAATCCTAACTGTTGGATTGATAAATTTTCTGATTCTGCCAAGTCTGCTAAAAGTATAGGTGTGTCCTATAATAAATTTATAGAAAAAATTGTTAAACTAAGCAGAACGCAAGAAAAGTGAAACTTTTCTGCGCCTAGAAATCCAAAAAAATCTTTGATTTTTATTGGGAATAAAAAATTATGTTTTCTTGAACTGCGCCACAGTGTCTATTAAGTCTACATGACCCATTAATGCTGCTCTGCAGCAGTACCTGTCGCATCCCAGTTCATCCATTACTTTTTTTAGGTCTTCTTTTTTTGCTTTTGCTTCTTTAAATTTTTCCCATAAATGTCCTATGGGTTTTCCGCAGCTGAAGCATCTTACAGGAATTATCATTTTTGAATTTACCTCCTGCTCCTTTGCCTTCTTGCTCTTGCTTTTCCGTGTTTATTAGGCCTGTGTGTTTCTTTTCTTCTTACATCTGCCACTAATAGATGTCTGTCGTAATTTAGAAATTCTTTTTGTAATTTTTTGTCATAAAATACTAATGCTCTGGCGATTGCTAATCTTGCTGCTTCTGCCTGGCTCGTTTTTCCGCCGCCGTGTATTCGTACGCTTATGTCTACTTTTTTTGCCGATTCTCCTGCAATTATTAATGGTTCTTGTATTTTCATTTTCAGCATTTGTGGCTGCATGTTTTGGAGTAACTGCGAATTTACTCTCACTATTCCGTTTCCAGGTTTTAGAGTTGCTCTTGCTTTTGCTGTTTTTCTTGTTCCAGATTCATGTATGACTTTCATGCTTTGCCTCCGAGTAATTGGATTATCTGTTTGATTTTTAAGTATTTTTGTGTTGTTAGTCTTTTTATGCTTGCTTGTTCTATTGTTTTAAGTTCTTTTTTGTTTTCTTCGTTTCCTATGTAAAATTTTATTCTCGCCATTGCTTGTTTTCCCCTTTCTTTTTTGTATGGAAGCATATTTCTTATGTGTCTTTTTAAAAACAGGTCTGATCTTCTTGGCCTGAATGGTCCTTTGCCCATTTGTCCTGTAAATCTTGCTTTTTTGGGGTATTTTTCTAAAATTTTTGCTTTGCTTCCTGTTATGATTATCTCTTCGCAGTTGTATACATTTACTGTATCGCCAAGCAATGCTCGTTTGGCTGCATAGGTCGCAAGACGCCCGAAAATCATTCCTTTTCCGTCTATATCTATTATGTTCATCCCAATATCCTCACATCTTTGCCTTTTGGATTTGTTTTTAATAATTCGGCGATTGTAATACACTTGCCTTTTGCTTGTTCTATTTGTTTTTTGGCTGTTTCAGAAAATGCAAATGCCGCGATTGTTACTCCATGAGTTAGTGCTCCTGATCCTAGCACTTTTCCCGGGATTATTATTGTTTCGTTTTCTTTTGTTGTTCTGTTTATTCTGGATATGTTTACGATTCTCCTTTTTCTTGTCGGTTTTTCTAAATCGTCTGCTATTCGCCTCCAGATTTTAGCTTTCTGAGTACTGGATTCTTTTCTTAGCTCTTGTATGAGCCATTTCATGTGTTCATTTGTCGGTCCAGTTCTCTTCATTTTTAAATCTAAATTATGCTTTTTTTAGTTTTTCATCTAGTTCATCTAATGTTTCATTAAACATTGTTGCCGCAGTTGAGGCCATTTCTGATATGCTTAATTGCCCCCATGGCTCAATGCTGAATATGAATTCCGCAGGATTATTTTCCACTGCTATCGCGCCTTTTGATATTTCTACGCATGATTTGCACAAGTGGCATTTGTTTTGGTTTTCTTTTATTAGTTTAAGTTTTCCATTGCTTGCCCCGAATACTTGAACAGGACAAGATTGCGCGCATGCTTCTGCATTGGATATTTTTTTGTCATCTATTGTTATTTCTGGTTTGTGTTTGTACCATACAAGCCCTGGGCTCCATTTCGTGTGCTCTTTGCCTTGCCCAAGCATTGCTGTTGCCTCAAGTTCTAATTCTTGTCCCTTGAGTAATTTTGCTATTGGTATTTTCGGGTAGACTGATTTTATTTTTGGGTCTTTTGATTTTAGGTCTGATGCATATACTATGCCTGGCCCTTTTACGTCCAGTGTTAGTTTTAATTGGCATCTATTGCATCCTTCGCCTTTGCATTTGCATTTGCTTGGTATGTTGTATGATTTTAGGTCTGTGCTTAGTGGTATTAGTCCCAGCCTGTGCGCTATTATTTCATCGTATAATGCTGATGTGTTTTTTCTGAATTCTACATCTTCTATTGCCATTACTGGAACAGTATCTAAAATATTTCTTCTCATTGAATTAGCAAATGTTGCATCAATGCCTTTTATTAAGAAAGTAATTTTTCCGGTTGTTTTGTTTTTTTCAAGTATTTGAAGGTCTGTCATTTTTTATACCCTCCTTCCTCTTTTTCCGCCTTTTTTTCGGCAGCCGCCATGAGGTTGCGGTGTTACGTCTTCTATTAATCCTATTTTTAATCCCATTCTTGATAATGCTCTTATCGCGGCTTGTGCTCCTGGTCCTGGGTTGTGCGGTCCATTGTGTCCTCCTGGAGCTCTTACTTTTACATGTAATCCTGTTATTCCTTTGTCTTTGGCTGCTTCTGCTGCTCTTTTTGCAGCCATCATTGCTGCTGTTGGTGAGCTTTCCATTCTGTCTGATTTTACCATCATTCCTCCAGAGGTTGTTGTTATTGTTTCTGTTCCTGTTATGTCTGTTATGTGTATTATAGTGTCATTGTATGAAGCAAAAATATGGGCTATTCCCCAAAGTAAGTCTTTTCTTAAATCCTTTCTTGGCCTGTTTGTTCTATTGCTTGGTCCGCTTCTTGTGTTTTGTGGTCTCATTTTTTAGTTTGGTTTGTTTTTTTTCGGGTTTTCTTTTTTGTTCTTTTTTTCTCATCTGGTTTTTCTGTTTTTGTTTTTTCAAATTTTCTTTCTGGATGCTCTGGATTTATTAGTTGGGATTTTTCCAGGAATTGTATTGTTGGTTCTTCGCTGGTTGTTACCAGGTATGATGGCACTTGGATTAGTTTTTTGTTTATCAGTATATGCCCATGCGTGATAAATTGCCTTGCTTGTTTTGTTGTTCTTGCGTATGCTTTTTTGTGCAATACTGTTTGCAGTCGTCTGTCCAGAATATCCCGTACTGTTAATGACAAAACATCATCCATTTGCGCGGTTTTTGTAACTAATCCTAGCTTGTTTAGTTTATTAATTAACTGTGTTTTTTCTAGTTCTGCTTGTTTTCCTGTTGCGGCAATTAATTTTTTTGCCTGGTTCGCGTAATTTTTTAATTTTGAAGTTGCTTTGTAGATTTCTTTTTTGTTTTTAAGCCCGTATTCTGCTACTAGCTGCTTTTCTTCTTCTATTCTTGCTTTATTCCAAGGATGTCTTGGTCCTGAATATTTTGCTTTTGGTCGTTTAGGATCTCCCATAATTTTCACCCTGCGGAAATTTTGGGCTCAAAAATTTTAGTTTTTTGTTGGCCCATGTTTATTTACCTGCCTTTTTTCCTACTTTTGATCTTTTTACACCCATTACTTTTCCTTTGTTGCGTCTGAAATTGCTTCTTGTTCTTTGGCCTCTTGTTGGTAATCCATAGATATGTCTTATTCCCCTGTATGTTTTGGATTTTTTCATCATTTTTATGTCTGTATCTGTTGTGAATTGCAATTCTGCTCCTAGCAAGTGCTTGTCTTCTCCTGTTTCTGTGTCTTTTCTTCTGTTTAGAATCCAGTTTGGTATTCCGTGTTTTTTGGGGTTTTTTAGAATATCTTCGATTCTTTTGACTTCAGAATCTGATAAAAATCCTGTTTTTTTGTTTGCATTTATTCCTGCTACTTTTAATGCTGCATTTGCAAGCATTATTCCTGTGCCTTTTACTTTTTTTAGAGCATAGAGTATTTGTTTTTTTCCGTCTAAGTCTGCATTTGCAAGTCGCACTAAATGCTTTAGTTTTTGTTCTTCAGCCATTTATTTTCCCCTTATTATATTCAGCTCGAGAAGTTAGCGTATTTTAACCCTATTATACGCCATTTGACTCGGGCTAGTATGAGAAAAGAACTCTGGTTAGTTTATAAAGGTTACGAAAAACAAAGAGAACCTTTAATCATAACTTTTTGAAAGTTAGGGCGGTAACCGAGAATCGAACTCGGGCCACAGGATACCTGCGAAGCCTTGGGCCACTGAAAGTGGACCGGTTTTGCTCGAGCTTTTTTTAAAAGGTCGCCACAGTCCTGTATTCTACCACTAAACTATTACCGCCATATTCGTTTGGTGCGAACCATTGATTTTGGCATCAAGTTCGCCTGTGGAGCCTTGTGCTCCACGACTTTGACTTCTAAGCTTTTGTAAAGCTTAGCTACTAAACTATTACCGCCATTATAGGATATGCTTCTTTTATTGATACTGTGTATTTAAAGTTTTTCTCTGTGTTAATTGTTCTTTGATTAGAAAAAACATATACGGTATTATATACCCAAGTGCGTAGAAAATGCTTACAAGTATTGGTTCGTGAATGTTTGAAGTTATTCCCATTTGCAGTTCTAATTTGTTTGTTAGTCCTGTTATTATATAGATATTAATCACAGCAAGTGATACTATGAATAATCCTGCTATAAAATTTTTTTGAGGGTCTATTGCTTCAATCATCCGTACAACCGTGTATATCAGCATTCCAAATGACAGCCCTACAAAGAATAGGATGAAATAAAGCGCAAATCCTTTCAAAACAATTAGTAAAGGAACTATTACTACTGATACCAGAAAATTTCCTAGTATTGCTATTATTAATGCAGCCCAATATACTGCTATATCCAAGAATCTTATTAATGGTGTTTTCTTGTATTGTGCAGAGCGAAGTATATTGATTGCTTTTTGTTTTTCTGTTTTTGTCCACTCTTTTTCTTTGATTTTTTCTTCGACTTTCATTCTGGATTTCCAAAGATTAGGTCTTCCACATATTCTATGAATTCTTTTGTTTTTTTGAAATAATCC
The DNA here is from genome assembly GCA_016929895.1 of Candidatus Woesearchaeota archaeon. Taxonomy (GTDB): domain Archaea; phylum Nanobdellota; class Nanobdellia; order Woesearchaeales; family ARS49; genus WJKI01. Next base: position 1,479 of record JAFGHW010000019.1, on the reverse strand, counting down.
CCTATTATATCTATTGTTATTTCAATTTCTTTTTCTTCTACTGCGCAGGTCATTGTTACGTGTCTTCTGAATTCTTGTTTGCATGTTGATTTTGCTTTGTCTATTTTTCTTAAAAGCTTGAAAAAGTCTATGAATTGTTGTATTGTTTTGTCATCCATTAAGTTTTCCTGCAATGCGTCTATTCTTAGTCTTGGTAAAGAGGGTATTATTTTTATTTTTCCTTTGTCTTTTAGATTTTCAAGCAAAGCCCCGATTCCAAAGTCAATTGCATTGATTAATCTTTTAATTATTAATTTTAATGTGTCTGCTGTTCTTGTATATTTCAGGCTTACATTATATAGGTGGTCGCATCTTGCCAGCTCTTTTTTTGCTTTTTCTAGGTTTTCTTTCATTCTTTTAGTTCCATTATTGCTTTTGCAAGGTCTCCTTTGTGTTTTTCTATTGCTTGTTTTGCTTCTTCTATTGTTTTGCCTGTTTGTTCTATTACTATTTTTATGTCATCTTCTGATATTTCCGGTTTTGTGTCCAGGCTTCTTTCTTGTGGCTCTCCTGCTACTTGGTAGGTTTTTTGTCCCATCATGTTTACCTGGCTTACTTGCGGGTTTTCAAAAACTAATTCTTTGTCTTCTAGTTTCATGATTACTTGTTTTACATCTAGTTCTGTTTGTTGTATTCCCATTCTTTTCATGGCTTTTGCCATGTTTTTCATGTTCATTCCTGGCAACATTTTATCCTAGACCTATCAGAGTAGTTCCGTATATGTGCAGAAGTATTGTTATTATCATTATTATTACCGCCAGTATTATTATGTGTCCTGGTTTGAATTCTAACTTGCTTTTGACATCATCAAAATATCTTGTTAGTCCTGCTGTGCTTGCAGGCATGTTTACTCTGTCTTTGGCCATTTTGGATAGTAATATGTTTTATTATTTAAAGATATAGGTGGGTTGGTTGGCTTTTTTGCAAAAAAGACAACCTCACAAAATTTTACATGATTCATATATAATAAAATTTTGGGTTGGGAAAGTATAAGCTGCCTTTTGTCAGCCTTCTACACTGATTTTCCTTTGATTCTAGCAGTGTTTGCAGGATTTATCTGCAAGGAACAGGCTGTCTTGGCATTTTACTAAGCGCACTTTTTGTGCTTGCACCTGCCAGTCCTATCCGTTTCAACGCTTCTCTTAAGCAAACTCAGCCCGGTCTCACTCCTGTTGCCAGGGCTTCAGGGCATCATAGCGAATAAGAGCCGTGTCGTTTCTGTGATGTTGCCATCCATTGCTGGATCTTCCTTTAGGAAGTGGCATTTTTATGGTGGGCAGACTTTCCTCAATTTTATAGTTTAAAACTATATAACCGTGGGCCAAGTACCTTCCCAACCCAAGAATATCAAGCTTTTAGGGGTTTATAAAGTTATTGGTTGATAAAATGCATTGTATAATTCCGAAATTAGTTGTCGCTTCTCCAGTATATATGTGCTTT
>JAFGHW010000018.1 GCA_016929895.1 Candidatus Woesearchaeota archaeon | reverse complement strand
GGAGGAGTTATCCCACCAAAGAGCGATATTATTGACTGCTGGGAATACTGGACTTGCTCTGATTGGACTGAATGCATTAATGGAACACAAACAAGAAACTGTTCTGATTTAAACAAATGCAGCACTTTTGAATCAAAACCTTCTGAAACAAAACAATGCATAATGCCAGCCAAAGAAGAGCCCAAAACATCCCGCCCAATAACCAAAATCGCCAATGTAATCAAAGAAATACCACAAAAAGAAATAACAATAAGCAACACAAGAATAAAAATAATCCCAATAATAATTGGAGTAATATTCATTCTTCTATTAATAAGCATAATAGCCAAATATAATAAAAAATATGTATTCAATAAAAATAAATCTATAAAGAAAAATTCTAGAAAAAAGAAGAAATAGATTAATAATATTTTTTAAGATGCTGTTTCTGTAATAACAAGGTATATATGAATAAGGATATTATTACTAATTCAAAAAATCCATTTATATGCACTGGTATGCTTATTAATCCTAGAACCCGCAGTACTGTGGTTATTTCTTCTATCATGAATGTCAATAATGCTATCAGGATTAGTTTCCAGGGCAATAGAAATACTTTTTTTGATTTTGCTTTGGTTTTTAATAATTTTAAGAACATGTACAGCGCGATTAATGCAAACGCCAGATTATAATAGGGTGCTATTATTCCAAGAGCTATTGTAAATTCGCTCATTTAAGCCACCCCCTGTTTATGTTTATTTGTATTATTAAAGCAGTTATTAGTAATCCTAATATTATGCCTGGTATTACGTGTGTTAAATGTGGTGTGATATAGATTCCAAATGTTTTTAGCGCTCCTATCACTTCTTCTATTGCAAAGAATAATACTGCTATTAACAAGAATTTCCAGGCGCGCAATAGTTTTGTTTCTGATTTTTTAAACATAGTCAGCGCTATTCCTGCGGCTATTATTGCTAAAAATCCGGCAGATAATTGTGCTATTCCATATACCCAGTCATATATTAATAAGATGCTATTCACCTCTTTATAGTTTGTTTTTTTGGATTACTTGTATTTAAATGTTGCTATAGTTTTAAACTAAAAGAATGAGCAGTACTGCCACTGTCAAATATGCAATTCCGCTTTTTATTAATAATCCCAAATCTTTCCAATTCAGGCTTCCTGTAGTTATTCCGTAAAGAAACTGCGTTCCTGCTAATGGAAGAAAATAATCATATGCTAAAAAAGCCAACACTCCATAAAAGACGTAAATTAGGATTTGATTTACTCTTTTGTAATAAAAATAGTACAAAAGCAACATTAGTGCTCCTAGCCAGATAAAGTGAACTATATCTCTGTATTCATACATCACAATAAAAACGCATGCTGTGAATAATCCCTTTTGCAGTATCATCAAATAATTTTTTCCTTGCTTTACTTCTTTTTTCATTATTTTTCCAAGAACATATCCGCATAATAATCCTAATGCAACTATTAGTATAGAAATTAAATATTGTTTGTCCATTCAGAATGCCCCCATTGAATTAACAAGTCTGCTTCTACTTTAGGAATATCACATGCTCCATAACAGCTTCCCAGCCATATTGAAATCTCTGCATTAGTTTTTTTCTCTAATTGCTTTGCAATATCTCCTGCTTTTGGCTTTAATCCATCTGGAAGTTGTATAACTACCTTTTTGGCTTGTGTTTTCTTAATCTCTTCTACTGCCCTGTCTAATTCCAGGTCATATTCCATATTTGAGTCTAATATGCGCCGATTTAAAAAGATAACCTTTTTAAATCCTCAAACAAATCTATGTATCACGCCCCCGTAGCTTAGTGGTGGAGCGCGCGGCTGTTAAACTGATAAATTATGGTTTAGAAACCGCGAGGTCACCAGTTCAAATCTGGTCGGGGGCGTATATTCTATTCCGCGAGTTGCGATTAAGTAATGCTAACGAGCGATTGGCAGGTCTTGTGCCTGCCGTTTTTATTCAAATTTTTTAAAAATTTGGTGCGAATCCGATTGGGGGCGTTCTGGTGGGCTTTATGCCCGCCTTTTTTTGATCAAACTTTTTTCTAAAAAGTTTGGTTCTGAATCTGGTCGGGGGCGTATATTCTATTCCGCGAGTTGCAAATAATTAAACTTTTATTGTTGAAAATTCTTTTTTAGAATTAGCAATAACTTCTGTTCTTTCAAATGTTGTTGCATTTCTTATGGCATTGTAAAATGCAGTTTCGTTAGAATTTCCATGGCATTTAATAATACAGAAATCTAACCCTAATAATGGCGCTCCACCATATGATGCAGGGTCAAATAATGATTTTAATTCAAAAAATAAATCATAAAGTAATTTTGCGCCTGTTTTTCTTTTTGTTCTCTCAAAAAACGAAGGCTCTTGGTATATTCCTTTTTTCACAAATTGAAATACTTTTTTGATAATGGTTTCTCCAGTTTTAAGGATAATATTTCCTGTAAATCCGTCAGTCACATAAATATCGGAATACCCGTCAAAAATATGTTCTGGTTCTGCATTTCCCTTAAATGTCGTCCCGTCAATTTCACTAAAGTGATTTTCTAAAAGGGAAAAAGCTTGTCTTTCCAATTCTCTTCCTTTGCCTCTTTGCTCACCAATATTAACTAACGAAATAGTTGGTTTTATTATACCAAATACACTTTTTAGGTATGTGCTCCCCATTATTGCAAAATCTCTTAAAATTTCTGGCGTGCAAGAAGTATTCTCTCCAGCATCTAGTAAATACGAAAACCCATCCACATGAATATCATTTCCTTTATATCGAATCCATGGTATAGGAACGATTATTGCAGGAATAGAAAGAGTCTCAGAATACATGCCCAATTTTGCAGCACTGACTGCAACTGCCCTTGTATCTGTCGCAGTTATTATTGCTTCAAGATTTCCATATACTGCTTGCTCAGTAAGTTTGCGCAAAGATGCTGCCTTGCCGGGTTTTTCAACAGCTTCAAAGCGTAATCTAGGCTCGTTATATTCATGCATCAATTCATGGATATATTCTTTTTTAATCGGCACTATTATTTCTATATTTTTGTCTTCTTCTAATGCCTTTCTCGCGCCTTTCAAAGCAGGCCAGTCTTCAACTTCACTAGTGGGATCTAGTCCTATTTTGAGATATTTTGTCATTATATTATCTTCACTCATTTATATTTAAATATTTTTTGTTTAAAAACATGGGCCTGCGGAGATTTGAACTCCGGACCTCACGATTATCAGTCGTGCGCTCCACCAGGCTAAGCTACAGGCCCAGGTATTGAGAATTAAATTAAGCGGTTTTATAAAAGTTATGGTTTGCGCACTGGCCATCTCTCCACAACCTATATAAATAATCTATTGTTAATAGAGAACATGAATTCCACTTTGAAAATAGAGAAAAAATATGCTGATTCTATAACTAATTTGGCATTAGATACTCTGAAAAACAATAAACAAGCTCTGATTTTTGTAAATACTAAACGTTCTGCTGAAAAATGCGCAGAAGAGATTAGCAAAAAATTAAAAGATTCTCCAAAATGGTTAATCGAACTATCAAATCTGTCTCTAAAAGCAGTTTCAAAACCAACTAAGCAATGCAAAAGGCTTTCAACTTGCCTGGAAAAGGGTATTGCTTTTCATCATGCAAGTCTGCATTCTAAACAAAAGGAATTGATTGAATCCAATTTCAGAAAAGGTAACATAAAAATCATTTGTTGCACTCCTACTTTAGCTGCTGGTTTAGATCTTCCAGCTTTCAGAGCTATTATTAGAGATGTTAAAAGATATACAGGCAGGGGAATGCAGAATATTCCTGTTTTAGAGTATTTGCAGATGGCAGGAAGATGTGTTTCTGAAGACACTGTTGTATTTACAGAAAAAGGTTATCCAATTAAGGTTTCAGAAATTGTTCGCAAATATTTTAAAGAAAAAGAAATAGGCACAAAAAAAATTAAAAATTTTAAAATTTTATCAGTTAATTTAAAAACCAATAAACCGACACTTTCTGAAGTAAAGATTGTCTGGAAAAGAAAAATTAAGAAAATGCTGGAAATAGAAACAAAAAGCGGGAAAATAATTAAAGTTTCTGAAGATCATCCGTTACTTACGTTTACAAAAATAAACTGCGGAAAAGCAAGGATTTCAAAAACATTAGAGGATAAAGAAGGATTATATAATGAAGTTATGAAATTAAGAGAAAAATACGGCTGGGGCGAAAATAAAATTTCGAGATATCTCGGAATATTTGAGAAAAGAAATTTAATAAAACATTGGTTTTCTGGCAAAACTAAACCTCAAAAAAAAGTATTTTCTTGGAAAAAAGCGAATCAAGTTAAGCGATTTAATTGTTATGCCAAAACAGATTATCTTGCATCATTAGTAAATTTTGATGATTTTAATGAAATCATTGCTCCAAGAAAATATTTGCCTAAAGAAAAGATTATCCAAATAGATAAAAATACATTTTTGACCAAACAAGGCCATACAAAATGTGATTTTCCAGAAAAATGGTCAGAAGATTTGTGCCGATTTATTGCTAAAATTATGTCCGATGGCTCTATCTATTATAACAAAAAGGATAATTCATATCAGATTAGATATTTTAATAAAAATAGATCTATTCAAAATGAATATGTTAATATGTGTTTAAACTTATTTAACAAAAAAGCGCAGGTTAAATGGAGAAGAGGATCATATGAAGCGCGATTTAAAGCATATTTGATTGGAAAATTCCTGGAAAACATCGGTGTTCCAGCTGGAAAAAAATCTTTTATTTTGAAAATGCCGAATCCTATTTTTGCATTGCCTAAAAAAATGATTAAAAGTTTCTTTTTAGAATATGTTAGATGCGACGGATGGGAGAAACCAGAATCATATACAATTATAACAAGCAGTAAAAAATTGGCTTATGATTTCGCATTATTATTGTCAAAGATTGGCTATTTGGCAAGAATTCAAAAGAAAAAGCCAAATAATTGGAGAAAAAAAGAAATTTGGGAAACAAGCGTAAGTAAATCCCAATTTAATGAAACAAAGAAAAAAAATTGTGTAGGGAATATTTTTCCAGATCTTATTAAATCAATAAAAGTAATTAACAAAGAACAGTATGTTTATGATTTTACTTTGGATAAAGAACATAATTTTGTAGCCAATGGATTAATTATTCATAACAGTGGCCGTCCAAATTGGGACTCAGAAGGTCAGGCAATACTTATTGCCTCGAGTGATAGTGAAAAAGATGCTTTAACAGAAAAATATGTTTGTGGTGAACCTGAGGATATTTTTTCTAAGTTGGCTGTTGAACCAGTATTGCGAACATATCTGCTGTCTTTAATTGCAACAAAGGTTATTCAAACTAAACAACAAATTCTGGATTTTTTTGAAAAAACCTTTTGGGCTTTTCAGTTT
>JAFGHW010000017.1 GCA_016929895.1 Candidatus Woesearchaeota archaeon | reverse complement strand
TTTGTTTGTACAAAAGAAGAAGCAGAACAAAAAGATATTATTAGAATTATAACTAACGAAGCTTTGACTTTATTTGCTGAAGATTCGACTTTGGTTTGTTTTGCAGAGCCTGATAAAGTGGAAACATTAAAATCCAGGGGTTATAGGCCTCCTAGTTTTGAAAAAATTACTCCAACCCGCCATGTTAAAAAGTTTGTTTCTTTTCTTGAAGATATTTGCCAAACACCCTCTCCTTTTGCTTTTGCGCGGTATATTGAAAATTCGTTCAAAGAGTATTACAGCAAAGATGACAAAGGAAAGCAATTTTTTCATGCAGTGAATCAGCAAATAGATATGTCTAAAAAATTATTAAATTATTATTTGGCCTTGAGACTGCAGAATGAAATTGTGAAATAAGTTTTCTACCCTAAAAATCCTATGCGTGCTTTGTTAGAATTAGAATGTCGAACTTTACCTTTCTCAGTATTAAACTTAGCCACAGCCACTGGCAATGTAACACCGCCAAGAATACTTAGTTTTGAACGGATTTTGTAAGAAATCAGTCTTTCTTCGCCAGAATCAATCTGGTCTATGTGCCATTTTAGGATTGTTCCTTGTGTGTCATTGTGTATTATTTTGTCTGGGTTTACTGTTCCTATGTCTGAGTCTTGTTTTAAGGATGCTATTCTTGGCACTAAGTCTATTATTCGCAAATGTTTTAATCTGTTTTTGGTTCTGTTCTTAATAACAAGTAATATTTTTAGTTCTGATATTCCTCCTTCTCTTGTTCCTACTACTGCTGCTTGTTTTCTCATTGTTATTGGGCTTCTAAAAATAAAGTAAGAGATTATTAAAATAATTAAAGCAGATAATAAGAATACTAATGGTCTGTAATTGATTATTATGTCTATTCTTTGTGTTTGCCCTTTTTCAATGTCTAATTCCCATATTCTTTGGTGCCCTATTCTTGTAGAAGAGGGTGTTGTTGTCATAAAAAGGCTTTCTAGAAAATTTGTTGGTATAGAATATTTTTCAATTAAACGCACATTTCCTTCGTTTGTCAGGATTATTGTTTTTAGGATTTTAAAGGTTTCTTTGATTGTTTCATCCTGCACTACTACTAAATCCCGGTATTCTAAAACCGTGTATTCTACTGGTTCAAGGTCAAATTGGTACACTTCTCCGTTTTCTTGAACCACTACTGTTACTTTCATTATGTCTTTTTGAGGGGCAGTATAAGGGTCTATTAGTGCTTCAAAGGTTAGTTTTTTTGTTTCTAATGGTTTTAATTCTGCGTCATAGTCTTTGTTTATGACCGCGCTTCTTAGTTTTACTTGGACGTTTTTTAGTAATTTTTTGTTTTGGTTTTCCAGCCGGACATATACTCTTATCGGGTCTTTTGGGTCTGCTTTTCTTGCCATTGTTACTGTTCCGCGGACTGCTGGCAGGTAGGTTGCTGTTGGCGGGTATTGTGATACTACTTCTAATTGTATGTTTTCTTTGATTACCTGGTCTGTTCCTGATAATTTAATGTGTAATGGTATGCTGTATACTCCAGGGTTTAAATTCAGGGGCCGTAATTGTAGTTCTGTTTGAAAGTCTGTTCCTGGGTTTACATTTAGCGTGTCTTTTGTTCGCACATCCCATAGCACGTCTGTTGTGTAGATTTCAAATGTTTGCGGCAAGCCAAATGGGTGTGATATGATTAATTGGTATGTTGCTGTTTCGTTTTGCTTGATTTTTTCTGTGTGCGATAATATGGTTGCTGAGAAGTCTTGTGCATATGCTGCTGTGGCTATAAGTAATACTATCAAGAGCAACAAACCTATTTTTTTCATTTATTAACCCCTATATTATAGAATGTTTGGATTGCTTATTTATATACTTTTCTACTAAGAAAGGTGAAACAATATAAAGGGATTTATTTTACTTTAAAATATGGCAAGTAATTTAAAAAAACTAGATATTATTAACAGTATAAAAGAAATAAAGAATGCAGCTTATTCAGGAGAGCTTAGAGAAATTGCTAATAAGTTAGATGAGCATGGTTTTTCTTTTGGAATTAAAAGCATTGAGGAAATCATTCCAGACTGCCTTGATAGGATAAATGCAAGAATGGAGTCAAAAGCCAGGCCTGGTCTTAGGACTGGTTTGATTGATTTGGATTATCTTACAGGTGATGGGTTTAATCCCGGGTTGTTTGTTTTTGCAGGGAATTTTTTTGCAAAATCCCAAAATCAAGGCCAAAGCGAGCTTGCTTTGTGTATTGCTTGCCGTGTTGCGCTGAATAAACACAAGGAAAGTTATTTTTCTACAGGAACTGAAAGGACGCTTGATTTTATTAATTATTATGAAAAGCATGGTCTAAAGATAAGAACTCTTAGGCTTTGCCATTGTGATGAATTGTCTTTTGAAACAATCGCTCCTGATATCAGAAAAAAGGAGTTGATTGTTATTGACAAGGCAAATGTTTTTGAGACCAAGGCGTATAATCTTGGCCAGATGGCGCGGAAAAATCATTCTGCAGTTATCGCTGTTACTGATTGTGATGAGGTAATAAGAGAAGAGCCGGGAAAAACTCTATTTTTTGTTCCGCTCGGATTTAAAAAATATGCCGACACTATTTTTCGGTTTTATAAGAAAATTAAAAAGCCGGGCCAGGTTATTGATGTTATCTCTGTGACCGCTGAAAAAAACAGGCACGGCCCGAAGAATGCACATATTTATCTTGGACATTATCCTGAAACTTATCGTTTTGTTGATTTCTGTAAAAAGTATTCATGATGCTAATTGGCTTACATGCTCGCTTTTATTAACTTTAATGACCTCATCCACAAATGTTTCTACTTTGTTTTCATGGCTTACTATTATGATTTGCTTCATTCCTAGTTGTTCCAGAACAGTTCTCATCTGGTCTAGTTGTTCTGAGCTAAAGCCGTCTGTCGGCTCGTCTAATATGAGTAATTCTTTGGTATTAATGTCTGTGATTAGGTCATTTATTACTTTATTAAGTGCTAGCCGATAAGCCAATGCACATGCTGTTTTTTCTCCTCCGCTTAAATTATCTATGTCAATATCATATCCATTCTGGACTATCAGCGGCGTGAATGTGTCATCCAGCCGTATTTGTATTGCTTCGTCTTCTACCAAGGCACTAAACCATGCCTGCAGTAATTCATTGAATTCGTAATACACGCGCGTCATTACCTGTTTTTCTATGGCTTCTGTTAGTTTTAAAAAATAATCTGTCAGCCATGTTTTCAAATCCTGCAGTTTTAGTAATTGGTTTTTGATTTTTTCTTTTTTATCTATTTCTTTGTCAAGCTCTTCTATAATTGATTTCATGTTTTCTTTTTTCTCAACAGCCCTGTTGTATTCTATCTCCTGGTTTTTTTCTTCGTCTTGTAAAAATGCAAGTTCTTTTTTGTCGGCTTCTATTTCTTTTTCAGTCCCGAGATATTTTTTGGTTTCCTGAGATATTTCTTGTTTTTTTGTTTTTGCTTCTTCTATGGTCTTTAATAATTTCTCCTGCAGTTCTATTGACTTCTCGTATTTTTTTTCCTTGTCTTCAAGATTGGTTTTTTTGATTCTTAGCTCTGCCATCTTTTTCTCTTGGTCCCGCAGGTTTTCCGCTTTTGTTTTGTTTGTTTCCAGTTCTTTTTCTTTTTCAACAGCCTCCTGAAAATACTTGTTTATGTGCAATGTTGATGTTTGTATTTTTTCATTTTCTTTTGAAGAAATATTGGATTTATGGGTTTCATCAACAATTTGAAGGCATGTCGGGCAGTTGTCTAATTCATTTATTTTTTGTTTTAGTTCCTGGCTTCTTTTTTTGTCTGTTTCGTGTATTGTTTTTTTCTCGTTTAAAGCGCGGATTTCTTTTTCCAGTGAAATTATTTTCTTGTTTATTTCCTGTATCTCTTCCGAAGACGTTTCTTTTATTTCCTCCCCGTCCAGTTCTTTTTGTAATTTTTTTATTTCTTTTTCAAGCTCTTTTGTTTGTTTCAAGTTAAAATTGTGCTGCTCGGTTTTGTTTTGTATTTCTGTTTCTTTTACAGCCAATGATTTTTTTAGCTCCTGCAGTTTTTTTTGTCTTTCTTCTGTTTCTTCTATTATTTTTTTCTTGTGTTCTACTTTTATTTTGGCGGCATTGACCAGTGGTTTTATGTCTTGTATCTTTTTTTCAGCGAGATTAAAGTCTCTTTGGCGGTATCTGCGGTTTTTTTTCTTTTCTTCCAAGTCTGCTGTCATTCCTGCTTTTTCTTTTTGTTCTTCCTTGATTGTTCTTATGTAAGAAACCGTATTGTCCTGGACTCTTTTATATTTGTCTATGTCAAATACCTTGCGTAATATGTCCAGCCGGTCTTCTTTTCGTTCCTGCAGTATTCTTTTCATGTCTTCTTGAGGTGTATAAACTGTAAAGCGGTAGATATTCCTGCTTTTTGCAAGCATTTCTTTGGGGTATCCTAATAATAAAAAAATCTGGGTTTTAAGCTCAACAGGGGTTAGTTCTATTTTAACATTATTCTTAACAATATACCCATTCCCTTGCCCTACAGAGGTCTTGCTTCGTTTTAAAGTACGATAAATTATAACATTTTGATTGTTTATTTCAAAATTAAGCTCAACACTTCCTTTGCTTTCGCCGTTTCGTAATAAAGAACTTCCAGTTAATTCACCGGGCAGTATCCCGAATAAGGCAAATTCTATTGATAATAATATGGTTGATTTTCCAGAGCCAATATCCCCTGATAATAGAACTATTCCTGTTGGAAATTTTATTTCCTGCGAAATATAACTTCTTATGTTTTCCAGTTTTAAAGATTTTAAGAGCATAAATATAAAAAAAATAATTTTAATCAAAAGCTCCTGTTTCAAATACAGGAGCACGGTTTACGTCATTTACTATGATTGTAATTTCTTTTTCTGCTGTGTTTACGCCGTCTGTTGCTTTGATTGTTACTTGGTGTGTTCCTTGGTCTTCATAGTCAGTCATGTACGTGTCTGTTGTCATCCATCCTGTGTAGGTTATTGTCATTTCGTCATTTTCAGGGTCTGTTATTTCTGCATTTATGCTTACTAGTTCTCCTTCGTCTACTGTTATCATTTCAGTGGGAACTGTTATTATTGGCGGCTTGTTTAATGATTCTACTACTATGTAGAAGCTTGTTTGGTCTTCAAGTTCTCCGTCTGTTGCTGTTACTGTTATTCTGTATTTTCCTGAGTCTCCTTCTGCTGTTCTCCAGACTCCTGTTGGGTCTACTGGTCTGGAATAAACAAAGTTTATTTCATCTCCGTCAGGGTCTGTTGCTTTTGGTTCTATCGTTATTTTGTCTCCTTCTGTTATTACAATGTCGGTTATTGCTTCTATTCTTGGTCCTCTGTTGACATTCTCTACAACTACTTTGATTTCTTCCTGGGTTTTTTCTTTTCCGTCTGATGCAGTTACTATTACTGTGTGTTCTCCTGCGTCGCGGTAATCAGTTGTTTTTACAGGTCCTGTCATCCATCCTGTATAGCTTATTTTTACTTCGTCCCCGTCAGGGTCTGTTGCTGTTGCGCTTAGTGTTATTTTTTCTCCTTCAGATACTACTATTGTTTTTTCTTTTATTGAAAGCACTGGCGGCCTGTTTAGTGCTTTTACGATTATGACAACATCTTGGCTTACTTTATTGATACCGTCTGATGCTGTGATTGTTACCTTGTATCTTCCTGCATCTCCTTCTTTTGTCTGCCATTTTCCTCTTCTGTTTAGAGGCGCTGTGAATGTGTATTCGATTAAATCTCCGTCAGGGTCTGTTGCTTTTAGGTTTGGGAATTCCACCAGGTCCCCTTCTTTGACAGTTTTTGCCGGAAGTCCGCTGTCATCTTCTTCAGGGGTTTGGTCTTTCATTTCTTCTATCGGAACGTCAGGGTTTTCCTGCTCTATTAACTCTGATACTTTTTCTATTTCCTGCAGTGCTTTGTCTATTTCGTCTATTTCTGTGTCTGTTATTTGCGCCTTTCTTTTGATTTTAAAGTCCTTTAAAGCGCATCCTGTTAGCATTAGAATTACAAGAATTGTAAAACTTGCCAATATGATTTTCCTGACTCTCGTATCCATAATATCCCCCTCTTTAGGTTGTTGTTATTCAAAAATAGCAAACCTATTTATTAATTTTATTGTAGTAGAACATATATTTTGTTCTTTAAATAATCTATTGAAAAAAGTATTGTTATCACTAATCCTAAGATAAATCCTCGTATTAATATGTTTTTGAAAAAAGCGCAAAAAAACTCCAAAGGATACATCTGTATCAGTATTGAGCTTGAATCAAATATCCAGTTCCCTTGGGGAAATGCAATTCTATGAAACAAGTCAAAAACCAAGGAAAAAGGCAGTAAATACAGAATCAATGGCAAAAACAAGCTCAGTATTCCTCCGTAAACAACTGCTTTGGCATCTTTAATCAAAAACAAGCCAATAATACTGAAAATTAAAATAATAATCAACAGCCAGATTACAAATCTTACATCTTTCAAATGTTTTGCTTCGTAAAAAGTAAATCCTCTTAATTCTTCTTTGCCCTGAAAATATGAAATTATGTTTTTGGTTTGCAGAGAAGCTGTTGTTTTATCAGAACTGTATTTATTGATTAATTTTTCATATGTTGGATAATAAAAAACTACTATTCCAAAACTAAGTAAGTAAATCACAACTGGAACTAGGATTATTCCCAGAATTCTAGCATACTTTTGCTCCATCGTCTATGTTTGCCTCTATTTCCTCTTTTTTTGTTTTTAAGAATTGTTTGTTATAGATTGCTCTTCCTTGTTTTGTTGTGATATTTATTTTCTCAAAATCCTTGATAGAGATTTGTTCTCTGCAGGGTGTAATTCCTTCAACAAATACCTGCTCTCCTGGTTCTGAGCGCGGAGCTTCTAATAATACTACTTTGTTTTTATGCTCTGCTGCGAGAAGCATTCCATTGCTTTCTGTCCCTTTGATTTTTGCTGGTTTAAGGTTTGTTAAGACAACTATGTGTTTTCCGATTAGTTCATCAATACTAAAATGCGGTTTTAGTCCCGCCACTAATTGTCTTTTTTCAGTTCCTAAGTCTATTTGTAAGATTAGCAGCTTGTCTGCTGATGGGTGTTCTTTTGCTTCTAAAATCCTGGCAACTCTCAGGCTTAGCTTGGCAAAAATATCTTCTTGTTTTGCTTCGGTTTTTTTAAATAATATTTCTGGTTTTTCCAGCACTCCTTTGGTTGTTTTCTTGAATTTGATATCTGCAAATGTTCCTGGTTTTCTTCCTAATTGATGCGATATTTTTTCTGCAGTCTCCGGGACAAACGGGGATATGTAAATCGATATTATTCTCAGGCTTTCTGCCAAGGTGTATAATATTGTTGCCAGCCTGTCTGGCTCGTTTTTTCTTTTCCAGGGTTCTGTTTCATTTATGTATTTATTGCACATTCGTATAAACGACCATATTCTGGATATTGCTTTGTTCCATTGAAATGTTTTCATTAATTCATCTGTTTGCTCAAAAATGTCTGATTCCTGGATTAGTTCTTCTTCTTCGCGCTCAAATCTTACAGGCAGGGGTATTTTTCCGCCAAAGTTTTTGTGAATCAACACGCTTGTTCTCTGCAATAAATTTCCTAAATCGTCTGCTAGGTCTGAATTTGTTCTTTCTGTTAGTGCTTCGTATGAGAAATTTCCGTCTTCTCCTGCAGGTATTTCTTTGATGAAAAAGTATCTTACTGCATCTACTCCGTATTCATCTACTAATTTGATTGGGTCTACTACTATTCCGCGGGATTTGGATAATTTTTCTCCTCCTAAGTTTACAAAGCCATGAACATGAACTGTTTTTGGCAGTTCTATTCCTGCTGACATTAATTCGCATGGCCATATCACTGTATGAAACCATGTTATGTCTTTTCCTATTATATGGGCGTCTGCTGGCCAGTATTTTTTGAAGTTTTCTCCAGGATAATCAAGTCCTGTGATATAATTTAATAACGCATCAAGCCAGACATATAATACGTGTTCTTTGTCTCCGGGCACTGAAACTCCCCAGTCAAATGTTGTTCTTGAAACACTTAGGTCTTTTAATGGCTCTTTCAGCCTGTTTAGTATCTCGTTTCTTTTGGAGGTTGGTTGTATAAAGTTAGGATATTGGTTTATGTGTTTTATCAGGCGGTCCTGGTATTTGGACATTCTGAAAAAATATGTTTCCTCTTTTACTGGTTCTGGTTTTTTCTTATGAACAGGGCACAGTCCGTCGATTAAATCTTTTTCAGTGTAATATGCTTCGCATCCTGAACAGTAAAGCCCCTCATACGCTCCTTTGTAGATATCTCCATTGTTTTCCAGTTTTTTAAAGATGTCCCGGCATATTTTTTTATGCTGTTCTTCTGTTGTTCTGATAAATCTTGAATTGGAAATGTTTAATTTTTTGCACAGCTTCTTAAAATAAGGAACCATCTCGTCTACGAACTGTTTTGGTTCTTTTCCTTGTTCTTTTGCTGTTTTGTATATTTTTTGGCCGTGCTCGTCTGTTCCTGTTAAAAAGAATACATCTTCTCCTTTTAGCCTGTGCCATCTAGCTAAAACATCTGCAATTATTTTTTCATATGCATGACCTACATGGGGAAATGAATTAGGATAATCTATTGCTGTTGTTATGTAAAATTTCTTTTTTGCCATTTAGATAATTAAAGAATAAACGTATTTAAATCTTGCTGTAACAAGATGTATGTGTCATAAATTTTATAAACTATTAATTTTTTTCTAAATCCATGGCTGGGGAGAATGATTGCAGAACAACTGATGTTTTTGTTTTGGATAATGCTTTTAATGATAAGCCCTATGTGGATATGCTTAGAGATTTAGGTTATACTGTTGAGGTTGTTACTGATTTAAGAGAAAGAGTCAAGTTAAGAGAATTCGAAGCAAAAGTTTTTATTTTTGGTTATTCTCTTGAATCAGAAGAAAGTTATGAATCTGTCCGTATAAGCGATGAAACTATAAGCGGCATTGATCTTGCTCAACGGTATTCTGAATGGCCTAATGCAAAAGATAAATACATTCATATTGTTTCTCCGCATGCAGATGATAAACAGCATCCTTTAGAAAAGTTAACATGGGAAAGAATGATTAAAATGGGTCTTTTCAAATCTGTCTCTGATAGAACTTCTGAAAGTTTTGAAAAATATTTGAATAATATTATTGATGCAATTACTAAAAATTAATTTACTTCATCTTTTTTGTTATGAGAATGTCTTTCTTGCATTTGGCGCACTGGAATTTTAGTGCATCTACTGATTTTTTCTTTCCTTCTTCATCAAGCATTTGTACTTTTTTTCGTTTAAAGCTCATTTGATGCTCGCCAGAATAACCGCAATATGGACAGGTATATTGTATGTTTGCTGTTAAGGTGTCTTCATATGCGCCTTTTTCCATTGTGTATCCGCAGGAAGAGCAGACATATTCGCTTGCTCTTATTTTGATTTTGCCTGTTTTTTCGTCTTTGGGTTTTCCCATTAATGCTTTTTTGCATTTTGGGCATTTTTCTTTGAAAACCCAGGCAACTGCAGTGCCTTTTTCCCCTAATTTTCTTCTGGTAAAATATACGCATTCATCCATTGAGTTTGGAAAACATAATTTCATATTAAAGTCACCTCATGAGAAAATTTTTCTTCTGGATATTTAAGGGTTTTGGTTGTTTTTATTAAACAAATATTGGAAGTCTTATACTTAGTTTTTCCAGGTATAAATATTTCTTGTTTAATTCGTATATTAATTCCTGGCTGAAGTTTTGTTTTAGCATGGTTTTGGCTCTGTTTGTTAGTTCTCTTTCAACAAAATTTGTATTAGAAGTTAATAAGCGTCTGGAAACCTCATTAACCATTATTTCTAACGCATTTTTTTCTTTAGGATTGAACTCTACTGTTTCTTTTATTTCATTGCCGTCTATCAATACCGAAATTGTTGGCTCTTTTTCAATAATAATCTGTCCATCTTTCGCATGCGCAGGGAATATAAATCGTCTTTGAATCTTTTGGTCATATACTATTCCCATGTCTTCTACTGGTCTTGAATGATAAAATATTTTTTCCCAGATATGATAAACTGGTAAATGTTCGCTTGCTCTTATTGCAGCTTCGCCTTGCAGGGTTGAATAGTCCAATGCCACTCTGCAAACAAGGAATATTACTTCTTGTTTTGACATCTTTGCATGGTCCAGCCTATGATGAGACTGAGGAATTTTTTTTCTTCTAAAAGTATGGCTTGTTTTTCTCTTTATTTTGCCCATACAAATTCATAAGAGCAGGATACTTTTTAAATCTTGACTTTTTTAACTTCTATAGAAACAGCTTTTTCTTTGACTCTGATATAGCGCGGGCATAATGTATATTCGTATTTATTATTACAACAATAATCAATTATTTTTTGCTTCTCAGAATCGTTTTCAAATTGCACAATAATGTTTATTCCTTTTTTATTTCTGTGGATTATATCAAAATCTTTTAGCTCTTGTTTTATTTTTCTGTTGATTTCATTCCATTTTTGGAGCCTGAAAAAAAGCTTGTCTAGTTCTTCGTTTAACAAGTCTAATTTTTTGAGGTTGAATTCTCCTGCAAAATCCCCTTCATCATACGCTATACTTCCTCCGTAGTGCAGATTAATTGGTTTGTCTTTTCCAAAACTGCAAATGATTATGTCTCCAATTGATGCCGGCTCTGTTCCTACTGAGCCTGATGCATCATTAATCAAAAGACAGTTTTTGTCTGAACAAACTTTCTTAATCTCTTCCATTGGTTGTTCTGAGAAATATCCGTTAAGGGAATTGACTAATAAAACTGATTTGCCGTCTGCTTTAATTCGCAAATCGTCTAAATCAATTAAGCCATAGTCTGTTTTTAATTCAATTAGTTCTAATTCTGCTTTTTTGGGATAGTCTTTGTATGTCAGCCATCCTCCTTGGTCTTGTATTAGTACTTTTTCTTTGCCTATTGCTTTTGCATATCTCAAGACTGATAGTATTGCATGGTCTCCGCTTTCAACCAGTTTGATGTTGTTTTTTCGGAATAATTCGTATAGTTTCTCAGTGGCTTCCATAAGCATTATAAACTTTTATTGCTTAATAAAGTTTATGGGATATTATGATGAAATAGCTAAGGGATATAACGAGCTTCATGGAGATGAGCAGTTAAAAAAACTCAGGATTATCGCAGAAAAATTAAAAGTTAAAAAAACAGATAAATTATTGGATGTTGGTTGCGGAACAGGTTTGTCAGCCAAGGTTTTTGATTGTGATATTACTGGCATTGACCCGTCTGAAGAATTGTTAAAGCAGTGTCCTTTCAAGACAGTAAAGGCATGCGCAGAATCCTTGCCTTTCCTTGATAATTCTTTCGACATCGTAATCGCAGTCACATCTATTCATAATTTCAAGGATATTGAAAAGGGTTTGAAAGAAATCAAAAGAGTTGGAAAGCATAAATTTGCATTCAGTGTTCTTAAGAAGTCAAATAAGCTTGAATTGATTAAGGAGATTATGTCCACTTGCTTTTCCATTGACTGCGCGATGAACTCGGATGCTGATTTAATATATCTATATTATTAGTTTCGTATAATTTATGAATTACTCTTGCAACATGCGCGCTATCTTTTTTAGAGATGGGTATAATTACTGAACCTTCATACCCTCTGGAAAAATTTGCTTTGCTTAATCTTTTTATTACTCTGCGAATAAAAGATTTATATTTATCGCCGCGAGATGTTTTTTGTGTTTCAACTAAGGTTCGCGTAATATCGCGCACTTCATCCTGATAAAGATATATTTCAAGGAGGCTTTCTTTGCCATCAGCAGTCACATCAAATTCTAAGTGATGATTATTTTTATTTTTAATATTCAACACCCGGGGTTTTTTATTTGATTCATCAATTTTTTCTAAATTTATTTTATTTAAGGAATATCCATCAAAATTAAAAGAGGTTCTGTTATGATATCTTTTATCAAAATCTTCTCCAGAACGGTTATACAAATCTCGGATTATTTCACCAATCATCTTGCCTTGAAATTAGAGATTCTTTAAAAAGTTTCGCGAGTAATATTTATATACTAGTTAGTATAGATGACAAGCATGCGTTTTGAAAAGTTCAGTAAACAAGTCTTTCATGCATTTGACCCCAGGGAATTTAACAAATTAATCAATGCTCCTTTTTGGGACAGTGTAAAATATTTCACCAAAATATTGGCTATTGCATATATAATAATGGCAATTTTGCTGGTTCCTAAACTTGTTACTCTTAAATCAGAGATTCAGGACCAGTTATCCAAATTTGATTCTTTTTCTGTTACAGGAATTGTTTCGCAGTCAGAATCTATCAGAATCCCTGCAAAAGAGCCTTTAATTGTTATAGATGCTACTGGCAGCGAGGTTATTCCCAATAAAGAAAGGATTACTATAACTAGGGACTCTTTGTTTTACAAATTTTTTGCAGGCAGAAAAGAGATTCCTTTGAATCAGATTAAGCAGATGGATAAGCCTGTTGTTAGCAGGCTGATAATTTATTTTTTTATTTTTATTCTGCCTTCTTTGGTTTTTTTTACATTTGGAAGTTTTTGGTTAAAGTATTTCTTGTTTGCTGTGTTAATCGGGACTATTGTTTTTTTAATGGCTGATTTGACAAGGTTTAGCCAGCCTTGGAAAACATGTGTTAAGTCTGCTTATTATACCTCTACTCTGATTATTTTAGTTGAAGTAGTGTCTTCAGCAATATACGCAAAATGGATGGTTTCTTTGTTTTCATTTTGGAATTTAAACATATACTTGGTTCCATTAGTTGCGTGGTTAATTCTGTCCATAACATTTGTATCTCTTTTGCATTTCAGCAAGCTCAAGAGAAAGCATTCAAAAGATTAATATATTTGCTGGCTTAACTTATTTTTATGAAGGAGTCAAAAGAGGAAAAAATAAGAAAACTTGCTCAGCAGTTAAAGGACTTGCATATGGCTGGGTCTATTGAAGAGGCTACTGCACGGGCTAAAGAAATTATTGAAACTTCTGGTAGCGAAGATAATAAATCAATAGGTGAAATGATGAAAAACGAATTCAAAGAAGATGAAAAGATTGAAGAGCTTAAAAACGAGCTTGAAGAGATTAAAAAAGAACTTATTGAAGACGAGAAAGAGAGTCATCAGGACAAAGAGCATTTTAAGAAGATTAAAAAGAAAAGCGATGAATTAAAGGAAGATATTGAAGAAGTTGAAGATATTACAGAAATAGCTGAAGAAGTGCAGGAAAAAAAGTAAAATTTATATATGCGGAATTCTGGGTATATTAAAGGTGATACTATGGCCAAGAAAAAGCGTAAAAAGGTTAAGAAATTTAAGCCCGCGACTATTAGATTAACCCCTGCAAAAAGCACAGGACCTGTTAAAAAGAATAATTTTGCAATTATTGCTGCCTTGATAGTTATTGTTTTAGCTATTTTACTGATTTACTATGGGTATAGAACAATGACTGGCGGTGTTGCAGCCGGCGTTGGCAGCTCGGTTTTGTCCATGCCCCCATTGTCTACAGGCATTGTAATGGTTGTTGCAGCAATCGCATTAGTAGCAGTTATCTTATTGGCAGGCAAAAAAGAGTAAATTTTTCTTTCTTCTTATATTTTCTAAAATATAGTTTCCAACCTAGATAAAACCAAAAACTTTATATATAACGTAACTACTCTAGACTAATAACACATGATATTGGGGGAGATTCAATATGAAAAAAACCATAATAATGCTATTGGTTTTTGCTGTTTTATTTGCTGCAGGAGTTAGCGCTCTGCAAGTAAGCGTAGGGACCATAGGCAATTCAGATCAGGACCGTGTTAGTAATGTTTCAACAACAGTTACTGTTACTAATGATGGAGGAACTGCATTATCTAATGTTGTGATGTCTTTTGCAGGTGATTCCAGGTATAATGTGAGGTTTGATCCTGCTACTTTTGACTTAGCTTCAGGAGCAGTTCAGACTGTTACTGTTACAGGCGATATTCCTGTTTCATTTGATGCTGTTGTTAAGCAATCAGGTGATTCTGATTTTTTAAAACAAACCCCCTTTAAGGCAGGAACTGTTAAAGCAGTATCTGGTTCTATTGAATCTACTGCTGATTTAAACATGCAGGCAGTCAATCAGTTAAAAATTAAAAAGATTAATGCTGTTTGCGGCGACAAATCAGAAAGACTGGATGACAAAGAAGAATTTGAGGAATTGTCTCCTGATATGGCATGTTCTATCACAGTTGAGTTTGAAAATTTATTCAATGATAATGACAGAGATGATTTAAGGATTGGCGATGTTGAATTTGACCCAGTATATGTTGAGGTCGAGAGCATGGATAGTGATTTAGACTTGGATGAAGACGATGATACAAGTCTTGATGCAGATGACAAGGATGAGATGACTTTTGATTTTGAGATTGAAGAAGATACAGAGGAAGGAAAATACCCTATTGAAATCCGTGTATATGGCGTTGATGAAAATGGAGCTTACCATGGTGAAATGTGGGAAGTCAAGTTTGAAGTTGAAAGACTTAAGCATGATATCCAGATAAAGTCTGCTTCATTAAGTCCTGTTCAGTTTGATAATTGCCAGGACAGAAGAATTAGCTTGGATGCCAGGCTGGTTAATCTTGGCAAACGAGATGAAGAAGAAGTTGTTGCTAGAGCAACTATTGAAGAATTGGGTTTAGAAGAAAAAAAGTCAAATATCGAGCTTGATGAAGATGATGATGAAAGCATTTCCTTTACATTTACTATACCCAAAGGAACTGAATCCAGAGTTTACACAGTTGAGTTAAACACTTTGTTTGATACAACTGCTTTGAGTAACACTAAAAGGTTTGATTTTGTTGTTGAGAAATGTGAAGTGGCAGAAGACACTACAACTGCTGTTGATACAACTACAGACACAACAACTGTCACAACTACAGATGTCCCTGTAACAACTGGAGCAACAACTACTGCCAGGGTAAGAAGCTCAAGTGCTTCTTCATTCAAGGACAGCCCTGCTTATATCTGGCTTTTAGCAGGAATTAGTGTTCTATTGGCAGTAATCGTTATTGTACTGCTGATTGTATTGTTCAGAAGACCTCTGGACGAGGAATAATTCCGAATAATTCGGATTTATTTTATTTTTTCTTTTGATTTGTGATTTTTATTCAAAATCTTCATAACTTTATCCGATTCCACCATCCGTTTTCCGATTTTTCTTCAGATATGCTTTTTAATCAGTTTACCTTCTTTAATTTTTGAGGTGAATCCAAATGAAAAAAATATTATTAATCCTTTTGGTCCTGCTCCTTCCTAATCTTGTCTCAGCTGTTGAAATTTATCAGATTTTCTACGACCCGGCAAATAGTGAGAGTGGCGGAGAGTCTATTGAGTTCTATAACCCGCACCCCTTTGATATAGACATCTCTGGCTGGATTGTCGCCACAGAGTCTTCTATGAAGGACGCGATTTTTCCAGCCAACTCCACTATTCCTGCTAATGGCTATTTTCTTTTGGCAGACAATATGTGGGACGAGAGAAAAGATAATCTTAACTGGAGGTCTGCTGATTTTATGACCCCTATTACTTTGAATAATGAGGATTCAGGTATTGCTCTGATTAACTCTTCAGGAGAAATAGTGGACGCAGTTGGCTGGGGAAATCCAGATAATATTGACAATAATTTATTTGCAGGAACTCCTTGTAATGATGCGCCGCAAAGTAAGGCATTATTAAGAATAGATTCAACAAAAGATAATTCTAATGATTTTATAATTGCAGAGCCGGATTTTTTCGGTGATAATGTGATTAGTATAGAGGTTAATGTCACAGATTCTTCGCAAAGTTCTGCTTATATCTTAGAGAGCGGCAGTATTACGCCAAGTGCAGGTACAAATACAACTATTCATGTTCGTGCAGGTGAATTAATGACTGCTACTCTCTTTGATACAACTAAGGTTATGGAAAAAGTTGATAATAATAGTTTTGAAGCAGTTTTCTCTGTCCCATATTATAAATCTCCAGGCAATTATTCGATTTTGTTTTCAGATAACAGCAAGTTAGGATTTGAAATTAAAGAATTAAAATCGTTTAAAGTTATTTCAGATAAAATTAGTTTTAATGTTGTTCCAGGAAGTTCTAGTATTGCTTCAAATAAGGCAAGAATAATAAACAATGGAAATACAGATTTGGTTTTTTCATTAGATTTAATTACAGATGAATTAGACAAATCTCTGTTCCAATTCAGCCTTAACAATGATGATTTTGTCGGGTTTTCAGAGCAATTTGAGATTCCTGCAGGAAAATCTTCTGGTTTGCATTTCAAAATAGAAATACCTGAAGAAACCGAATTAGGCAGTTATCAAAGTTTAATAACAATTACCGCAGAATAAATTTTTATTTTTTGTTTCGAAAACATATCAGGCATGCATTTGTTATCCAGCAATGCTCGCATTGCTCGCTTGTTTGGTATTTTTTTCCAAAGCAAGAATCCTTTACTTCTTTAAACATCTTCACTCTCATTAATAAGTTAATTGGAGAGGATTATTTAAAGGTTTCTAAGTTTGTCTTTAAATGCTCCAGTTTCTCCTTATTCTTCCTTATCTTCTTATTCGCTTCTGAAATCAAAACAGAAAAATATTCATCTGTAACAATTTTTTTTCCTTTTTTTATCACAGGAGCGCATAAATGTTCTGAGCTTATTATTTCAACAACAAATCGTTTATTTATAGAAATCATTCCTGCTCTTTTAAATCCAATTGATTTAACTAAATTGATTAATTTCTCTGCACTTTCTAAATCCTTGCAGCAAATGTGTAATATTGCTCCTTCCTGGCGAAGCCATACTTCTGATTTTGAATCTAATTTTTTGGAAATCGATTCAAAATCAGTTGATTCGTGTGAAACAAACAACCATTTTGCTTTGTTTTTCTTATTTGAATCTGCTTCTAATAAAACAATTCTACCAGAACAAGATGAAGTTGTATAATAGTTTTTATTATTATTTATCAAATCGCATATTTCTTTTATTCCTGTGTCTATTTTTCCTTTTTGTGATTTGTCTACTTTTCCTAAAATGTTTTTTTTGTCTAATTCAAAAGTCATATTAGAAATAATTAGAACTTAGAATATAAAGTTTTACTTTCTCCCCGAAATTATCCTTTTCATTACATCTACAAATTGCTTGGCTTGGGCTAAATAAGCATCATATTCTTTTCCTGTTACTGTATTTTTCTGCCGATGTGTAATCTTCTTGCTTAGTTCGTAAAAAAACCTCATTGTTTCTGCTTCTTTTCGCGAGCATATTTTTTTCTTGACTAGTTTTTCATAAATCAAATCCGACACATGCGACGGTGAAGGAGGAACTTCTCCGTAATGCATTAGTGCTGCGTGTGCCGCGTCGATTACTGCCCAGTATAAGTCTATTGATGCCTGCAGCAAGTGCCATTCTGAACTTTTTATTGTGTTTGGCGCGCGTGTGAAATATGTCCACACGCTTTCTTTTGTTGGCCTGATTCTTCCCTGGAATAGTAAAGCTTGCGCAGGTTCAAAAAAACCACAGTCATACAAAGGCACACCATCTCTCAATATGTTTACAGATACAGGGTCTCCGTTTCGTAAATAATCCCAAAAACTTGTCAGTTTAAATGTTGTAATATGCAGTCGTTTAGATACTTTTGAAGCGACATTTCGTGTTATTACCCGATACGCCTCTACTACTTCAGGGCTCAGAATCATTGTTAAATCATTTATTATAAGCAGAATGTCTATGTCTGGCTCATGATATGTTTTTTCTTTTCTGGCAGTGCTTCCGAATAATATCGCTGCTTTTAAAAACCCGCCTTCTAATTCTTTGTGTATTTTTTCTGCAAATTCTTTTGCCAGCTTGAAATCGTCTGTGCTGTAGCTTCTTATGTTTGGATGACTCTTCTCTGTAGTTTGAAATTCCATTACTCCAACAATTGGCTGACTGTTTTTAAATAACTTTATCACTATTGTCTAATAGTCACTATGAATAAATATACTTTAAAAAAACTGGTTTTGCAATTAGTAAAGTTTAAAAAGTGGTGAAAAAAAACCATTGTGTTACGATGTCAGAAGAGATTAACATAACAGAGCCAGACGAATTTGATAATTCTACTGAGCCAGAGGATATTGAAGAAATAAATATAGCTACTTTAACAGAGCCTGATGAAACAGAGGAGATTAAAAAAGAGATTAAGGATGCTATTGATGAAGTTATAAAAGACAGCTCTTCTAAAAAAATAACAGAAACAGGACAGGATTTTTCAGATGCTTATCAAGCACGCCACGAAGATTTCCATACTTCGTATTCAAATGTTTTAAAATATTGGCAGAGAGATGATTCTCCGACTGAATTAAGCACTTATTATGATATCAGCTATAAATCAGATGATTTTAGAGAGGTTATTGTTTCTCAGCAGACCAAAGAATTTAACACTGCAATTAAAACTAATTATAATGCTAAAATGAGGAATGAGTTTGGTTTGTTCATGCCTGGAACAGAAGAAACTTTTGAAGAAAAGCAGAGCAATTTAATGTTCAAGGCATTAAACCCCGGTTTATGGAAGTTCATGTATGACGCAAGCGCGTATATGGTTTTTTCTGAGAAATAGTCTGATTCTGCAATAAATAACCACCATCCAGTAACTAAAAAATCGAAAGCTTTAAATACTCTTAATTACTACCAGATGGTAATAATATGTCGTAAGTGGGCATAGCAATCCCCCCACACCCGATTTCTATTGCCCGCACGACTTATTACTTACTGTACACTAAAATGGCGATTGATACAAGAAAACTCGAATATCTAATGCTCAAGTATGATTCTAATAGTGCCGAATGTCTTGATAGATACAAGACTTTTGTAAGTATGCATCCTGAAGAAGAGCGTCATTCAGAACTGGGCAGAGATGAATTTTTAATACACATGAGCAAATTGCTTAATGGAAATAATGGTCAATCATATGAAAATAAAAGTCCTCAAGAAATCCGTAACAAGCTTATTAACAAGTTTCCAATTTTTGAACATATAATTCTTTCTGAAGGCGAACCTAAACTTAATCATGAGAATAATGCTTTAACTTTAGAAGAGTCGCTTAGAGTTAATCCTGAACACATTTCTAATTGCGAAATAAATGAATTTTGCAAAAAACTAAAGCAAAAAGCAGAATTATCTGCAGGAGTTGGCGAATATGATAAAGTTAACAGTATTGCAGAATTATATCAGCAAGTTTTAGTTGATTTTGACAAGCTTCATACAACAAAAGATACTATCAAGCCCGGTTTTATCGGCAGATTGTTTGGAAAAAAAGAAAAAACAATCATAACCAAAGACCTTTCTCCTGAAGATAAAAGATATTTTGATAATCTGAGACAAAAAGCTAAAGAAAATTTAGACTCAAATAAAAAAGCCAGACAAATTTATGCTTTAAAACAAGGATATTTTTCTAACGGTGGAAATATGAAAGATTTTGCAAGTGCAATTATTTCAATGGATTCAAATATTAATCCTTCAGAACTAGAAGCAGAGCTTAAGATCGGCAGAGTTAAGGAATTGCTAGACGAACTCAACCCTTTTGTAAGTTTTCCCAGAGAGTATGAACTTGAAGATCTTGCTAAAGTAGAAAGAATTTCAGAACAGGCAATGTGCTGGATTATGCAAAATGGCGGACATCCTTTGATTATAAGTTTAAGCAAACATGTTCCTGCCGCAGTAATGAATGTTCATTTGGGTATTTACCGTAATGAAACCTTTAGACCTGAGGTAAGACAAGAGCATCTTGAAAAAGCACAGGATATTGCGTATAATGCTGCAATGTTTTTTGCAGAGAAAAAAAATCCTTTGTCTGCAATTGAATTCAGTGTTCTGTTTAAAGCCATTTCAGAAACATATATGAACGAACTAAAAGAGGACAAAAAGAGTATTCAATCTGCAATTGATAAAGTTAATAGAATTCTTAAGTCTTAATCATTCAAAAGGAATCTCAGACCAAGGTTTATACTCTCCAAATGGCGGCGTGTAAGAACCAAACATTTGTGTTGGTGCTTTTGTTCTTCCAAAATATCCTTGGTGAATGTCATTGAATTGTCTTGCAGGAACTCCTGGACCATATTTTGATTCTATTGGTGCATTAAATGCCTGCCATGTTTTTAATAATATTCTTCCTTCTCCAAATCGTTCTTCTTCATGTCCTTCTGATACTATGTATCCTTTGAATCCTTTTTGTTTTAATGTCTTAACAGCTTCTACTACTGGAAATATTCCTTGTCCTGCTGGCAAATGCCCGTGTGCTGCTCCTGCAGAGTCTACTGCTTGTATTCCTCCAACAACATCTGCGTCTGCAATCATGTCGACTTGTTTCATAAACCATTTGTTGAATTCTTTTAGTCTTTCTTGGTATCTTGTTCTTGGTTTAAAGTGTTCCAGCCACATTCCTAGGTGTCCTGTGTCAAACATTCCTTGTATATGTTCATGTGCTTCTTTTTTAGCTTGTGATAGAGACATTTTTCTATTAGGATCATGAACTAATTTTTCAACCATTCTTTTCCTGGATTCTTGTATTAGTTCTACAAATTCTTTTGGATGTCCTCCATATGCATGCGGCCATCCTATTTCAGGACCTACATGTATTGGATGTCTTACTTTTGGATTGTTATTTGTTTCATCCATTGCATCTATTCCTAAATCTGCATATGATTCTATTGCTTTTTGTTTTGCATATTCTGATACAGGCATCATTCGGTTTTTTCTTTCTCTTAGTTCTTCTGCTTGTTGTGCTTGTCCTTGTGCTAATTGTTTGTCATAATTGTATTCTCTTTCTAATTTATCTATCACTTCTTGCGGTTCTCCTGCTTCTTTAGCTTCGTCAACTCTTTTTTTGGCATGTGCCGCAACAGCAACGTAATGTCCCGCCCATCCTTCAGAAGTGTCTATTTGAGCGTTTAATTGCATTTCTATGAATTCTTTTTCAGGTTTGGTTCCTTTTTGTTTGGCTAAATTAACAAAGTCTTCCCATTCCCATGGTTCTAATTTTGGAAGTCCTCTTTCTGTTTCTTTTGTTATAGGTGTTTCTGTTCCTGGTTCAAATGGCAGGTGTATTCTTACTTCTTTTTTTCTAAATGCATTTATTCTTCCTGTTTTGCTGTCTACTACTTGCAAAACCTCTTCTTCTTCTGGCTGGAATCCTTCTGATTCTGGCGCGATATTGCTTATTGGTCTTTGGAATTCCCAGCTTACTACGTCTATTCCTCCTCCTTGGCCCACGTCTGATGCAAATCTTATTGCTTCTTTTACTTCGTCCATGTGTTTTTGTCTTGTTGTTTCGCTGAATACTCCTTGCTGCTGGTCAAAGCCTGATAAATTGTTCATTGAGCTTGGTAGTTCTATTCCTATTAATCGTGCGTCATTTGCTAAGAATGCATCTTTCATTGCTTGTCTTACTTCTTGACCATATGCTTTTGGCCTTCCTCCCATTGGGCTGGTTACTGGTGTTGACATTACTAATTGTATGTTTTTTGAGCCTGCTCTCATTGCTGCTTGCACTCCCTGCACCATGTTTTTGAATTTTCCTGCAGGATCTATTTCTGGGACTGTTTGTCCTAGTTCTCCTATTGAGACTATTGGTTCTTCTATTTTTGTTTGCTTTCCTACTCCTGAGGCTATGCCTACTTCGTATTCCCTGTCCATTGGCGTGTAATAGTCTGTTTGAAATTCTACCATATTCAGTATACCTTTTTGTATATTGAGTATTTAAAAGTTTCGTAAGAAACTTTTAAACTTGAAAAATTTTCAATTTTTCATTGTTTAATTATTTCGTTGTTTTTAAAAATAACTTTGTATCATTTGCTCTGCAGCAGTCATTAAATGTCTTGCTTTTTGTGTTGGATTGTATTGTCTGCTTTCCATTGCTTTTCGTTTTTCATACATTGCTTCATTGATTTGTTCTATTTGTTGCTGCTGATATAGTGTTTCTATTCCTGTTTTTTCTACTTCGGTTTTTATTCCAACAACTGTATTGTATAGTTCTTGCATTGGTTTTCTGCTTAGTTCTTCTATTTGTGATGCTTTTTCAGCTTCTGATGGCAATGTTGCTGCGATTCCTTCAAGTCCTTTTTCTTCTGGACGGAATAATTGGCTTACATCTATTGTTTTTATTTCTGGTGTTTTGATTTCTTCTAGAATTCTGGATTCTTTTTCAGCTTCTTGTAATAATGATTCTGCTTGTTCTATTTCTGTGTTTCTTTTTTCTATTTCTTTTTTTCTTTGGTTTATCAATTCTTTTAGTTCGTTTTCTATTCTTTGCAGTACTTTAATCTTTTCTTCTGGCGGTAACTGCCTTATTTTATCGAAGTCTATGCCGTTCATAGTAAATATAGAAATAATGATAGTATTTAATGATTCCCCTAATTTAAAATCCCAACAACTACTCCTTTTAAGTCAGAAACTCGAACTTTCCAGTTATCAATAAAATCATTATTATATCCTTTTGTTAAGGCATACCATCCTTCTGAATCTGTTCCTGTTTCAAAAATCGAATGAACTATTACTTGCCCTTCTTTTGAAAATGAAATTATGTCTCCTTTTTGTAATTTATTTATGTCTGCTTGTGTTTCTATTACATGGGAATTTGAACTTAAAATTGGTTCCATTGATTTGGTGTCTTCAACAGAGGCATATCGTAATCCTTTTTGCTCTATTACCAGTTTGTCTGCGTATAGATGTATTTCATCGCCTGATATGTGGTCTGCAGGATTATCTCTATCTACTGTTCCTCCAGAGGCAAATCTAGGCTCTGTTGAATCAAACAGAGAACTAACTGTAAACCCCAAAATAAATATTAGTATCCCAACATATACTAATTCAATTCTCATACTACCCCCATTACGTATATCCTTGTTTGAGTTTAAAATCTTTTATCACTACTCAAAAATAAATGCATGAAACCAGTATACTAATCAATATATTTATATAGTAATTCATTATATATAGTTAAAAATACTTGTTGCGAGGGAAAAAGAGGATGAAAAACGTCTTTATATACATAGCAATTTTTGTTCTAGCAATACCATTTGCTTTAGGAGCTCAAGTGACTTTATCTCCTGCAGAAACTTATGAAAGTGTTGATGCTGATTTTAATGTTAAGATTAATAATTATTTAGGCAGTGAAGTTATTAATAGAGTTGTTCTTAACTCCCCTGATTTAGAAATACAGGATGTTCTTCAATTTATTGGTTGGACTAGTGATTTTTCTTCCTCGCGAGTCACTTGGTCTGATGGAACTATTGAAACCAATGTTGATAGTGCATTGTTTGTTTTTACTGCTAATGCTCCTTTGGTTGACCAGGATAGTACATATGAATTAAGCGGCGAATTAAGATATGCTAATTTGGTTTTTGAAGATTTTAAAATTAATGTTACTGTTCTTAATGATTCGTCTGCCCCTGTTTTAAATGATGTTTTTCCTGCTGATAATGGTTATGTCAGGGCATACAAGCCAGACCAGGAAATTAGGATTAATGCTTCTGACCCTGAAACAGGTATTAAATCAGTTAGCTATGTTTTTAGTGATTGTTATTCAAATAGTTCTAATGTTATGTTAAGCTGTAATAATGGCTTTTGCAGTGGGAATGCTGATTTTTCAGCCTATGGAGAGGATGATACTGCCTGTTTTACTGTTACGATTACTAATAATGCCGGAGATTCGTCTGTAATTACTGGTTCTTTTGGTTTTGATGAAACTCCTCCAACTGTAAATTTGTTATCTCCTGTGGATAATAGTTATGCTACAAATATGTTCAGGTTTGATGTTTCTGACAATAAGGCTGCTCAATTTGAGTGCCAGATGGAAATTGATAATGTTTTTGTTCAGGAAGTTGAGGCTTTTGAAGGAACTAATGCTTTCTCTCTGGAAGTTAATGTTAGCGAAGAAATGCATGATTGGAAGGTTATTTGTTCTGATGCTGTTGGTTTAGAAGGTGAAGACCAGGATTCATTTATTTATGACATTACTGCTCCAACAATTGTTTTAAACAGTCCTGTTAATGGTTCTGCGATTAAAGATGCAGTAATTGATTTAACTGTTGAGGATAATTTTGAGATTGATTCTGTTGATTACAGTGCTGATTTGGATTCAAGTAATTGGCCTGATGCATGGAATACATTGACTGTTACTGCAACTGACAAGGCAGGAAATACTGCTGTTGAAAACTTTGAGTTTTTTGTTGACAGAGAAGCGCCTGTAATCGAGGTAATTAGTCCATTGAACAATGAATCTTTTGATTATCATGGTAATTTTGTTGTTAAAGTGACTGATAATTTTGATACTGAGATTGAGTGTGCTTTGAGTACTAGTGTTTCAAGTCCTGTTTCTCAGGATTTAACTTCTGGCGAAGAATCAACTATTCAGGTTGCTTTGCCTTTGGGCGGATTTACCTGGTATATGCTTTGTGTTGATGATATTGGTAATTCTGTTCAGTCAGAGCAGATGTCTGCTGTTGCAGAGGATTTAACAGGTCCTGATATTGTTATTGAGGATATTACCTATGTTGCCCGGGGTTCTGATTTAAATGTTCAGGCAACTGTTACTGATATCAGCAGTATTAGTGAAGTTAAGGCTGTCTTTGAAGGTACTGAAAAGATATTAAGTGCTAATGGTGATGTTTATTCTGGAGTTTTTAATTTGGATTCTGGAATGGTTCTTGGTGATTATATTGTTACTGTTTACGCAACTGATAGCAATAACCAGGAAAATAGTGCTTTTGATGAATTTGCCGTTGTTGAATCATATGATATTAATGTCCAGTTGTCTGGTTACAGTGTTTCTCCTGGTGAAGAGATTATTGTTACTGGTTCTGTATTAAGGGATGATTCTTCAGGAGTCACAGGAATTGTTACAGTGTCATATCCTGATGGTTCTACTGATGCAAGCTTGGATGATAATTCTGAATTTAGTTATTCGTTCACAGCGCCTGCGAATGACGGTGATTATGAAGTTACTGTTGGTTATACTGTTAATAGTTTGGTTTACAAAAAAACAGTTTCTTTTAGTGTTGCAAGCCCTGCTCAGCAAAACTATGGCGGCAGTAGTGGTTATGGTGATCTTTCAGCAAACTATAATCCTCCTTCAGGAGGAACTGATGAATCATCTTCAGATACAGATAGTATTCCAAAACCTGACTCTTCTAATTCAGAATTAATTGAAGAGACTGGTGAAGAAATTGAAGAAGAGATTCCTGAACAAGAGCCAAGAGTTCCTGCTATAACCGGCAGTGTTACTGGAATCTTTGGCAATACAAGTGCTAAATGGTTGATTATACTATTAACAACAGTTGGTCTGGTGATTGGTTCTGTCTACGGAATAAGAAAGATTAGAAAAAAAGAATCTGGTAAAATTGACTGGGGTCCTACGTTTGATTAGAACTCGTTCAAAACAACCATAGTCTGTGTTTTATCAACACCGTCTATTTTTCTTATTTTTTGCATTACTGTTTCATTCAATTCAGTAGTGTCTTTTACTCTTACTTTCACAAGGATGTCTCCATGGCCTGCTAATAATTCTACTTTTTCTATATTGTTTATTTCTTTGATTTCTTTGGCTATTTGTTCCTGGCTTACTTTTAATCCATTTGCCAGCATTGTTGTTGTGTGTATCATTAAATAGGCTGTTAATGCATTGCCTAAAATAGAATGATTTAATTCCAGAGTGTATTTCTTAATAACTCCCGCTCTCTCCATTCGCTTGATTCTATTATGTACTGTTGTTACTGGAACTCCTGTTTGCGCAGATATTTGAACTACTGTATTCTTGGAATTCTCTCCCAATTTGGCAAGTATTTTCATATCTTTTTCAGTTATTTTCATTTTATTGGAATATATTACCATTTGAATATAAATATCTTATCCTTATTCTGGATAACACCAGAATTTCATCTATATGAATACAATGGGTTTTTTTTCCAAATCTCCCCAGATTTCTGAAAGGATATTCCATTTTTTATCTTTTTCAGGAATATTTTAGAAGATGATTACTTGACAAATAAGGATTTATTCAGATTATTTCATTCTAGCTTCTCAAACCCAAAATTTTAAATACATAAACATCTTCCTTGCTGTTCGTGATAACTATGGAAATTAAATTAATATAACACATTGATTTCCTTAGTTTAAATTCTTTTTTTGTCGACTCCCCAGTCAAACCTAAAATTACTATGTTTCAAGCATTACAAAATTTATTAAAAACTAAGAAGAGGCGAACAATATGGAAACCGTTATTTGTGTAAACGACCTGAAAAAAACTTACAAAACTCATAGGAGAAAAGCAGGGTTCTTTAACGCAGTTAAATCCCTATTTAAACGAGAGATTGTTCTCAAGCATGCTTTGCAGGGAGTCAATTTTAGTATTAAGGAAGGAGAAATAGTTGGTTTTATAGGCCCTAACGGTGCTGGAAAATCTACTACTATTAAGGCTTTATCTGGCGTTTTGCATCCTACTTCTGGCAGTGTTAATAGTTTAGGATTTATTCCCTGGAAAGACCGGGTTAAATATGTTAAAAATATCGGTGTTGTTTTCGGGCAAAAGCCTCAATTGCATTGGGACTTGCCTCCTTTGGATACTTATTGGCTTAATAAGGATGTTTACGATATCCCTGAATATGAGTTCAAAAAGCGTTTGAATCACATGATTAAATTATTAGATGTTGAAGAAGTAGTTCATACTCCTACTCGGGATTTATCTTTAGGAGAGCGTATGAAGTGCAAACTGATTGCAGCTTTGTTGCATAATCCTAAGTTGGTCTTTTTGGATGAGCCTTCTATTGGCTTGGATGTTATTGCCAAGGATAGGTTTAGGGATTTTATTGTTGATATTAATAAAAAGTTTAAAACAACATTTATTGTTACCACTCACGACATGGGCGATATTGAGAAATTATGCAAACGAATAATTATCATAAATTACGGAGTAATTGTCTACGACGGCCCGATTGAAAAAATCAAGAAAGAATATCTGACACACAAGCATTTGGATGTTAAGTTTAATGATTTGAAAAAGAAGTTTAAATTATCAGGCTGTAAGATAATCAAAGAAGATGAATACGAGCTTAAGATAGAATTAGACACAAAGAAACAAACAATAAAAAATGCAATAAACTATTTAATCACTAACTTTGATGTTGCAGATATCATTGTTCAGGACCCGCCTATTGAAGAAATAATCCAGAAAATTTACAGGGAGAAAAGGAAATGATAAGCAGTTTTAGGCATTATTTTGCGCAGGCTAAAGCTGGTTGGAAAGTCGGGCTTAAGTATAGGTTTAATTTTATTATAGCTATGCTGACAACTCCGATATCCTTGATTATTTTTTACTATCTTTGGCTTTCCATTTATGACTACACCGGACAAGAGATTATTAGAGGCTTTACTTTTCCAGCAATGGTTAATTATTATGTTTTAAGCATGATTGTTGGGTTTTTTGTGTGGTGCGATACTGACAAATGGATTTCTCAGGATGTTCGCAGAGGTCATGTTATCACAATGTTTGTTTACCCTATGAAGTTTTTATGGCAGCATTTGGCTTTTGAGATTGGCATGAATTCTTTGGGGTTGATTTTAGAAATAATTCCTGTTTTTATAATTGGATTTGTTTTCTTTGGATTAGAAGTAGCTCCATTATTCAATATCATAATGTTTCTTGTTTCTGTGATTTTGGCTTTTTTCCTAACTTTTCTTTTGACTTTTAATGTGGGATTAAGCTCTTTTTGGCTGAAAAAGATTGACGGCATTAGAAAAGTAAGAAGAACTTTATTATTGTTCCTTAGCGGCGGAATGATTCCTCTGGCTTTTTTCCCAGAATCTGTTCAGACAGTTTTGCATTATTTGCCTTTTGAATACTTGAGATATGTCCCTATTAATATTTACTTGGCTGCTTACAGTAATATTGGAGTTTTGATTAAAGTTGGTATTCAAGTAGCGTGGATTATTGGTTTGTACTTGCTTAGTATTTATATCTATAAAAGGGCATTTAGGCAGTTTGCAGGTGCAGGAGTATGAGTTTGCTTAAGTTTTTCAGGATTGAGAAAAGAACCATTGGCATGGCATTGGCAGGAGATATGGCTTATAAGATGAATTTTTATCTTAAGTGTTTTGCTGTTTCTCTGGCCGATTTAGTTAGTCCTGTGCTGACTGTTTTGATTTATAGTGCTACATTAGGTATTCCTGGCTGGACCATGCATGAACTTTTGTTGTTTCAGGGAACTCTGATGATTGTTTTTGGTTTGGGTCATACTTTTACTATTGTTATGCCTTATGAAGTTATTAATAATATAAGAGAAGGAGAATTTGATAAATATTTGATTAAGCCGTTTAATGTTTTGTTGTATCTTTTGGCAGAATCTTTTTACATGGAGGGCTTGGCTGAAATTGCAGTTGGTATTATCACTATTGTTTATTCCATGGCAACAATAGGGATAAGCTTTTTGTCCTTTAATTTCTTGTTTTATTTGGCTATGATTATCGCAGGTTTTGCAATGCAGATAGGCATTGCGATTTTGATTAGTTCTTTGGCTTTTTTGGTTGTTAAATCAGATGCTTTGATGCATTTGTATTTTAAAATTTCTGATTTTGTTAGGTATCCTTTAAGTGTTTATACTTTTGGTATTCAGTTCTTTTTTACTTTTTTGTTGCCTATTGGTGTTAGTTCTTTTTATCCTTCAATTGTTTTGCTCAGAGGCGTTTCACCTAAGTTATTGCTTTCAGTATTTCTTCCTGTGATTGGTTTTGTGATTTTCTCTATATTTCTGTGGAACTGGGCAATTAAGAGTTATACAAGTGCTGGTGGATAATTTTTAGAAATGTTTATATACATAAACTCTCCTAATTATACTTTGATGAGAACTCGCTTCATTAAAAACAAGGATAAAGAAATTGATGAAGCTAAAAAAGACTCTTATTCCGATGATAAAGAATTTGATTCTTTGGAAGAAAAGGATTTGCCTTTTAAATAATCACTTCATTCTTTCAGCAGCTTCTAATAATTGGCTTTTCTCTTCAAATTCTTTTTCAACTACTTCTGCTCCGTTTTTGCCTAATCGAATTGGGACCCCCAAACTAATTCCATTAATACCATACTCGCCTTCTAAATTCACACTTGCTGGAATTTCTTCATTAGTATTGTTGATAATAGCATTTGTCATGACTTGTATTGCTTTTGCAATTGCATAATACCCGCTTCCCATTAGGTCTACTATTTCTTTTCCTCTTTGCCTTGTTTTTTGCGCTATTTCTTCTAATTCTTTTGCAGAGCAATATTCTGTTATTGGCTTATCATGTATTTTAGTCCTGCTGAACAAGGGAATCATTTTGTCATTATGCGGCCCAATAACCATAGTATCTATATGGTATGCATTTGTTTGCTCGCAAATCTGATTTTTTAATCTGAAAGTATCTAATAAACTGCCAACACCTATTGCTTTTTTTCTATTTCCTAGGATAGAATAAATTATTCCATTCATTTTGTCTACTGGATTTGTTACTGTTAATACAATTGAGTTAGGAGAGTATTTTTTGATTTGCAAGGCTATTTCTTTTATGGTTTTAGAGTTTACAGCAAATAATTCTTCTCTTGTTGTTTCGCTGTTTTTCTCCCGTGGTTTGCCCGCGGTTATAATAATCACATCTGAATTTCTGATCTCAGAATAATCATTTGTTCCTTTTATCTTTGCATCAGAAATATCGCGAAAATCATTCAGGTCTTCTGCTTTTCCTTTTGCTAATGAATGGTTTATGTCTAATAAAATGATTTGTTTTGCTATTTGTTTTTTTAAGAAGTAAAGAGCAGCTGTTGCCCCAACATTTCCCGCCCCGATTATGCTTACTTTTGGCATTAAACAAAAAGAACATAGTTTATTTATAAATTTTGTTAATCACCAGGCCAATAGCGCCTAGCGAAGTTATCGAATATGTATTCGATTTATGTGTATCGCGGTTTGAAAGTTGTATTTTTATTTCTTAACAAAGCGCGCTATTGGCCAGAAATCACCAGGTTAGCATTCTGTGGGCTTTTTTAAATGCTTTATAGTTTAGCCATAGTGTTGTTTGCACTGCTTTTGCTGCTTTAGAGGCTTCTTTTTTTATTTTTTCTTTTTCAGCTTTGGCAGTTGGACTGCCTGGAACAGGCACAAACATTCCTACAAAATCTGCAAATCCTTTTCCTACTGATGCAAATGGCGATAATAATGCTTCTGGTTTTTGTTTTGGTCTTGTTTCTTTTTCTTGTGCTCCTTCTGCTTGTTTTAAGTATTTGTCCAGGTCTTCGCGTATTGCGTCCATTGTTGCTTTTACTCCTGAGCTTATTTGTTCAAACATTTCCATGTCTTCTTTTTGCTTCATTTTTTTAAATGCTTCTATTTGTTTTCTTGTCCATGCATATGCCCTGTATGTTAGTTTCATTTCTCCCATGTGTATTGGCCCGCGGTGAAATCCTGCTTCTTGTTGATAGCTTAAAGACGGTCTTGTTCTGTAGTCCAGTGTTTCCAGTATGCACGTGTATACTTTTTTGTTTCCTTCTTCTAATCTTTGCCCTAGTATTTCTATTTCAACCATTGAACCTTCAAATGCTGAGATTAATTCTGCCGCGTCTGTTTTTTCTATGTCTCCGCGAAGGTTTGCCATGTGCTTCATGTATGGTTTTATCCATTGAAGGTACATGTTTATTATGTTGTAATGCTGCCGCAAATACTTTAATTCAAAGTTTTTTCGTACTTTTAGTTCTTTGTAGTTTGCGTCTTTCCAGTTTAAGAAATCGCTTAGTTTTCTTTTTAAAACGCTTTTTAAATTGAGTGTTGTGTCTAATGCATCTACCATTTTGTTTATTTCTTCTCTTTTTTGCGGGTGCATTGAAAAGAAAAAGTCAGGGAGTGATGTGAATTGCAGTTGTTGCGCCATTTGAAATACGTTTGCTGATACTCTTTGTCCTTGCACTACTCCGTCTACCATGTCTGTCCATATTCCTTTTAGTGTTATTTCTGCTGAGTCATCTTTTAGTTTTCCTTGTTTTGTGTATTCTCTTGCTTTTTCATGAAAGTCTAGTCTTTCATCCAGCCATCTTAAATCCCTGATTAATTGGAACAAATCCTTTCGTATGAATTGCCCTATTGCTGCCATGTATTGTGATACTTTGTCTTGTGCTAGTCCTAATCGTTGTGCTGCTGCTCCGTAAAATGAGCTGTGTTCTGATGCTGTGAAAATGTCTGTTATTTTGTCTATTATTGGAAAGCCAAAAGAATAATGAAGATTGTGGTATACAAAGTAATAGTATGGTTCTATTGAAGAATGAGGGCTTTCATATACTATTCTGTATTTGTTTATTGGTTTTGGATAGTCTACCAGCATTATTTGGTCTTTGCCCATTACCAGCTCATCATGGTCTGCGTATTTGGCTAGTTTTTCTTCTCCTCCTTTTGATTCTATTGAGTCAAGTATTTCTTTTTTCTTTTCTTCAGAAAAAGAGCTCCAGTTAGGATAGTCTTTTTTAAAATGTTTTGTGGCAAATCCTGCCATTATCAGCCGTTTGCTTCCGTCTATGCTCATCTTAATTCATACCTTCTATTTTTCTCTTTTTAATTCTTTCGATATGTCTTGCCCTTTCTTGGTCTAATTTGGTTATGTTCTTGGTTTTTTCTCTTAAGATTAGCGCTATATGGTCCCTGCCTAGTTGGTGCGGCAGTAAAACATAGTCTGCTCCTTCTTCGTATAAATCCAGTGCCTCGTGGATATTGTTCGCTGTTAATATCATTTTTACTTTTTTGTGTTTTTTCTTTACTTGTTGTAATAATAAATAATTATCTGCTGCATCAGGCACTGTGGATATTATTAGTTCTGGTTTGTGTTTTATTATTCGTTCTACTATTTCTACATCACCAACATCCCCGTAGAGCGCATGCAGTTTTTCTTTGGCCAGCTTATGGACTACTTCTGGATTAAAATCAATTACAAGGACATTTTTCTTTAGTTTTTGAGCGCTTTCTATTACTCCTCTTCCCACTCTGTTGCACCCGCATAATATTATGTGGTATTTTATTTCTCCTGGCATGTGCTCAAAATGAAGTTTTCGTATTGCCAGTTTTTCAAATGGTTTTATTATCTTTTGGAATAACCTGTAGAGCTGTTCATCATAGGTTATCATGTATGAAGATACTGTGAACGTTATTACTGCGACTAATGCTATTATCGACATTATAACCTGCGGAATCATCCCTGTGCTTACGCCTAATGCCATTAGTATCAGGCTGAATTCGCTTATTTGCGCTATTGAAATTCCTGTTAAAAAAGATGGCCTTGCTTTGAATCCCATTACTGACATCAATATTAGCACGATTAATGGGTTGCCGATTATAACAAAAATGGAAAACAAGAATACTGGAAACCAGATGTTTACTCCATAGGGAATTACTATCTGCATTCCTAGTGTTACAAAGAATATTGTTGCAAAAAAATCGCGCAAAGATTTTATTCTGCTTACGATTTCTAAATTATATGGCAGTGGCGCCAGGCATATTCCTGCTAAAAATCCGCCTATTGCAATTGATAATCCTATCTTCTCAGATATCATTGCAAAAAGGAAACAGGTTGATACTGCTCCCAGGAATAATAGTTCTGGCGAAGAAGCAATTGGGTTAAAAACGTATTTTAATATGAACATCCCTATTATTATAGCTATTGCAAAAAATGCTATTCCCAGAGCTACATTTACTCCTACTGTTGTCCAGGTTATTGAACTTTTGGCAAGCGCAGCAAGAGCAATTACCGCAACAAAGTCCTGAACTAGTAAAATTCCTAATGCAATGCGGCCGTGTAATGCATTCATTTCGTTTTTGTCAGATAATAATTTTACTATGATTATTGTGCTGCTTAGTGTTAGAGCGATTGCAATGTATAATGTGTGTATCTGAGAAAATCCAAGCAGGTTTACAACAAAGTATGTTATGATAAAGGTGAACACGACTTGTCCTATTCCTGCTACTAAGGCAATTAATCCTAAATTACGTAATTTGCGAACATCTATTTCTAAGCCGACTATGAATAGTAGGAATGCAATTCCTAGCTCAGAAAGGGTGGTTATTGTGTCCATGTCTATTACTAGTTTTAGCCCTAGCGGTCCTATTATCATTCCTGCGATTATATACCCCAGAATCATTGGTTGTTTTAATCTTCTGGCTATAAATGCTAAGAATGTGGCTAAAATTAGTATTAAACCTATCTCTGAAACAAGGCTGTTCATATTTTCCCTCTTTTTAAGTATTTTAAGAAGCAAGTGTATTTAAATTTTGTTATATAATATAGTCACTTCTGTATCTCAAACTCTCCAGCCGGCAAGCAAGAAAAAATATCATCTATTTCTCCGCCGATTTCTTTCCTAATCTTCTTAGCAATATCGCTTTTTTTCTCTTTCCCCTGTACTAAGACTATGTAATTTGCGCAGTTTTTCTTTATTGCTGTTATTGGTCCGCCCATTGCTATTCCTGTTTCATTAATCCCTACTGCAATTTCAAGTACTGGTTCTGAATAATTTCTTTTGCCGTGTATCATAAAGCTTCCTTTTGGAAGTCCTAGTTCTTTTCGAACTTGTTCTGGTTTTATCCAGTAAACTCTTGTGCTCCCTAATCCCATTTTCCATGCTTTAGAATATACCGCTGTTGCAATGGCTGTTTCTTTTAATGTTATTTCCCCTACTTCTTTTCCAGATGTTTTTATAACAAAAAACGGGCTTCCTGGAGCTTCTGTATGAAACACTATGTCTTCTTTTAGCATATGTTTTTTAACTATTATTTCATTAGTAGTTGCATCTCTTCCTCCAATACACAGAAATCCTTCTGAGCTTATGAACCATCTGAATTTCTCATACCATTTTTTTGTCCGTTTTTCTTTTTTGCGTTCTTCTTCTTTTTGTTCGTATTCCTTTAGTGCTTGTTCTTTTTTAGAAAGCAGTTCTTTTTTTTCTTTTTCAAACATTATCAGCGCTTTCTTTACGCCCTCTATTTTTCGTTTGGCTTTTTTTGCTTTTTCAAAATAACAGGCTGCATTTTGCTCAATTGTTTTGCTTGTGTCCAGTTCTATTTGCATTATATAATCCTGGAACTTCGCATATTTAAGTTTTACTTCAAAAATCATAAATTTATTAAACTAAACCATACTATTTAATCATGATGAAAATCCTAGTTACCGGCTCTAATGGCACTATTGGCACTAGATTAATGGAATTTCTGGTTAAGAACAATCACGATGTTGTTGGATTGGATATAAGAAAAAATCTTTGGAATAAACAAGTGGATAAACTGACTAAAACAATCGATTTAAGAGATGAAAATAATTTAGAGAAATTGGATAAGGATTTTGATTTGATAATTCACTTGGCCGCAAACCCATATGTTTATCTGTCTGTTGTTAATCCTGTTTTGGCTCATGATAATCATAATATGACTTTTAATATTTTGGAATTTGCCAGGAAAAATAATAT
Organism: Candidatus Woesearchaeota archaeon; assembly: GCA_016929895.1. Lineage (GTDB taxonomy): Archaea > Nanobdellota > Nanobdellia > Woesearchaeales > ARS49 > WJKI01. The sequence goes on along the minus strand of JAFGHW010000017.1, from coordinate 24,272 downwards.
TAAAAAATTAATTTTTGCATCAAGCAGAGAAACATATGGAAATATTGACAAAGAAATAATAAATGAAGAAGATGTTAGAATCAAAAATTGTGAAAGCCCGTATACTTCATCAAAAATCGGCTCAGAAGCTTTGGTTCACGCATATACTAAATGTTATGGTATTGATCATATAATCATAAGATTTTCTAATGTGTACGGGATGTATGATGGAAGTCACAGAGTGGTCCCTAATTTTATCAGAAGAGCAAAAGATAACCAGGATTTAGAAGTTTACGGTGAAGAAAAATCTTTGGATTTTACTTATATTGATGATTCTATTAAGGGAGTAATAAGTTGTGTTAATAACTTTGATAGAGCTAAAAATAATACTTTTAATATTTCTGGGGGGGAGATATGCAGTATTTTAAAAATTGCTGAATTGATTAAGAAAAATATGAATTCAAATTCAAAAATTAATATTAAGCAGAGCAAAATAGGCGAGGTTAAAAAATATTGTGCGGATTTAACAAAAATGAAAACATTCTTAGGATTTGATCCTAACACTAAAATAGAAGATGGAATTAAAAAATCAATAGAATGGTATAAATCTGTGGGTTTTAAGGAGATAAAGGTTCTTTAAATCGGCCTCCCCATACAATAATAAATATATCCTAATTGTTTCATTCTTTTTGGTTCAAATAGGTTTCTTGTGTCTATGACTATTTTTAATTTTTCGCGTATTTTTTTCATGTCTAATTCCTGAAACTCAGGCCATTCAGTTAATATTAGCAGTGCATTGCTTTTCTCCGCCACTTCTTCAGAGCTATTCGCGTATTCGATATTTGTAAAGATTTGTTTTGCTTCATCCATTGCTTTCGGGTCATAGGCAACTATTGTTGCGCCTTTTTTTTGTAATTCTTTTATTATGTCTATAGAAGCTGCAAGTCTCATGTCATTTGTTCCTGCTTTGAATGCAAGTCCTAGCACCCCTATGATTTGATTGCTAATATCGCCGTCAAATGACTTTATTACCTTATTAACTACATGATTCTTTTGCAGTTTATTTATTTCTCTTACTGCTTCGAATAATCCCGGGTATACCCTAAATTGTTTTTGTATTGCTATTAATGCATCTAAATCCTTTGGAAAACAGAATCCTCCAACTCCTGGACCTGGCTGTAAAAATGCTTCGCCAACTCTTTTGTCAAGCCCCACTCCGCGAAGTACTTCTATGCAGTCTACATTTCCTTCTGCATCGCATAATTGAGATACAGAAAAAGCAAATGCTATCTTGGTGTATAATGCTGCATTAACTGCGTGCTTTATCATCTCAGCTGCTTTTATCGACGTGTGAATTTTCGGGGCAACTATTGGTTTGTATAATTCAAATAATATTGGCGAGGCTTTTTCACTGTCTGCGCCTATCACTATTCTGTCTGGTTTCATAAAATCAGAAACAGCTGTTGATTCCTGCAAAAATTCTGGGCATGCTGCGATATCAAATCGTTCTTTTGAAAGATGTTTTCCTAGTATTTTATTCATCCATTCTCCGGTTCTTATTGGTACTGTGCTTTTTTCTACGATGACTGCGTAATGGTCAAGTGATTCTCCTATTTCTTGTGCTACTTTCTCCATGGCGCTTAAATCAGGGCTTCCATCTTCTTTTGGCGGAGTTCCTACAGCAATTATTATTACTTTTGCTTCTTTGATTCCTTCTGAAATGTTTGTTGTAAAATTCAGTCTTCCTTCTGAAGAATTATGCTTGATTAATCTGTCCAGTCCTTTTTCATAGAATGGTGCTTTTCCTGTTTTGTATAATTGTATTTTTTTTGCATCATGGTCAATGCCCCAAACTTCATGCCCTAGCTCTGCAAAACAAGCTGCAGTTGTTCCGCCAACATATCCCATACCTATTACTGCAATTTTCATATTTTTGGCTAATCCTGTTTAATTTATATTCTTTATGTTTTTTAGGGGCAAATACCGAAAGCTTTTTAAACTACTTTTTAGTCCTGTACTTAATCACCAGTATTAGTTGAGGGGAAAACAAATTGCGTGAGGAGATGATTTGCTTTCATTCACATTTGATATCGAGCAATAGTGTAAACTATAATATTGGGCCGGTAGCTCAGCCTGGTAGAGCACTTGACTTTTAATTACTAAAAGAGACATCAAGTGGTCGCGAGTTCGAATCTCGTCCGGCCCGTGATGTCCACAAAGGAACAAAAATGGCTAAAAAAATAGATATAACAAAACACTTATTAGTTCCTAAGCATGTTTTAGTAAGTGATTCTGAGAAAAAAAAGGTTACTGATACTCTTAAACTTTCTGGCAAAGAGCTTCCAAGAATGCTTAAAACCGACCCTTCATTGGCTGATTTAAAAGTTAAGGATGGCGATGTTATAAAGATTATTCGCGACAGCAAAACTGCCGGCAAGACTGTATTTTACAGGAGGATTATAAGTAGTTAAAATGCCTAAATACGCTAAGATCTTAATCAAAAAATATTTTGAAGAGAATTCTCTTGTTAAGTCAGATATTGAGAGTTTTAATTATTTTGTTAATACTGAACTGCAAAAGATTATTAACGAAAATAAGAATATCGAGCCGACTATCATCCCTCCTAATGTTGAGTCATTTAAGATTAGGCTGGATAAGATTGAAGTTAAAATGCCAGAGATTACCGAGGCAGACGGAAGTCGAAGACCCATTATGCCTGTTGAGGCAAGACTTAGAAAATTGAGTTATGCTGCGCCTATTTTTTTAGAGGTTTCCTCGCATATTAATGATGTTCAGAGGGAAACATTAACTACTCAAATAGGTAATCTTCCGATTATGCTTAAGAGTAATCGTTGCCATCTTACAAAAATGAATCGCAATGAATTAATAGAAGCCGGAGAAGATCCTGATTGTCCAGGCGGTTATTTTATTATTAACGGAACTGAGAGGGTTCTTGTTAATATTGAGGATCTTGCATCTAACAGGTTTATTGTTGAAAAGCAAAAGATTGGTGTCAGCGATTATGTTGGCAAGTTATTTTCTGAACGAGGACAGTACAAAATCCCGCACACTGTTGAGAGATTAAAAGATGGTATTTATTATCTTACATTTACCCGGGTTAGAAGGATTCCTTTGATTGCGGTTATTAAAGCATTGGGGCTGACCAAAGATGAAGATATAATGAAGCATATTTCTATTAAAAAGCAATTTGATGAGGTTTTGATTAATTTATTTGAATTTGTTAATATCAAAAACGAAGAAGACGCTATGGATTATATCGCTAAAAAAGTAGGTATTACTCAGGCTAAGGAAGTTCGTCTTGAGCGTATCCAGGAAATTATTGATAAATATTTGCTTCCTAATGTTGGTATCACTAAAGAAGAAAGATTAACTAAAGCACAGAATCTTTGCAAAATGCTGCGCAAGTTTATTGCTGTTTCTACTGAAGAGATTCCTGAGGACGACAAAGACCATTACATGAACAAGCGGGTCAAAATGTCTGGTGATTTGCTTGCAGATTTGTTTAGGATGAACTTAAAAATTTTGATTGGGGACATATTGTATAATTTCCAGAGATTGGTTAAAAGAGGAAAATTTCCCAGCATTAAGGTAATTATCAGGGACAAACTTTTAACTTCAAGGATTTATTCTTCCATGGCTACTGGTAACTGGGCCGGCGGAAGAAAAGGTATTTCTCAGAGGATTCAGAGAATAAATCATTTGCTGACTTTGTCGCATTTGCAGAGAGTTGCAAGTCCTTTGTCAGCGTCTCAGGAAAATTTTGCTGCAAGAGAACTGCATGCAACGCACTTGGGAAGATTATGTCCTAGCGAGACTCCTGAGGGAACTAATATTGGTTTGAAAAAGAATTTTGCTTTGTTGGCAAATGTTTCAAAGGATATGCCTGCGGAGGAGGTCCTGAAATTATTAAAAAATGCAGGACTGCAAACTAGCAAATGACAGAAGTTTTTTTGAATGGAAATTTTATTGGAAATGTTGAAAATAAGGACGAGTTTCTGACCAGAGTCAGAACTGATAGAAGAAGCGGGGTTATCCCGACTAATCTTAATCTTCATTATGAGGGCGACCTTGACCAAATTTTTATAGAAATATTAAAAGGAAGAACCAGGCGTCCTTTGATTGTCGTCAAGGATGGTATTCCTTCTTTGAGTGATAAGCATATTAAGCAATTGGAAAAAGGAGAGCTTTCTTGGTCTGATTTGGTTGACCAGGGGGTTATCGAGTATTTGGATGCTGCTGAAGAAGAAAATGCTTTGATTGCCTTTCATGAGGAGGAATTAAGTCCTGAGCATACTCATTTGGAGATTTCTCCTTTGGTTATGCTTGGTTATGTTACTACGCTTGTTCCTTTTGGAGAATATACCCAGGCAGCTAGATTAAGTATTGGCAGCAAGAATCAAAAGCATTCTATTGGTCTGTATACTGCAAATTTTCCTGTAAGAGTTGATATGGATGTTAATCTTTTGCATTATCCCCAAATTCCAATTGTTAAGTCAATTATTCATGATTTGTCTCATTACGAAACTCATCCTTCTGGTCAGAATATTGTTGTTGCGGTCATGTCCTATAAAGGTTACAACATGGAGGACGCAGTTATTCTTAACAAGGGTTCTATTGACAGGGGTTTTGCTAGAAGCAGTTATTATCGTCCAGCTATTGCTGAAGAGTTAAGGTATTCTGGCGGCCTTATGGATGAAGTCTGCTGCCCAGATAAAGAAGTTAAGGGTTATAAGAGTGAAAAGGATTATCGTATGCTTGAAGAAGATGGAATTATTTACCCTGAAGCAGTTGTTAGCGAGGAAGATGTTGTTATTGGTAAAACTTCTCCTCCAAGATTTTTGAGTTCTTTGGATGAATATTCTTTGGCTTCAAATATTCGCAGAGAATCTTCTATTTCTCTTAGGCATGGAGAGCAGGGAATTGTTGACATGGTTCTTATAACTGAAAATGAAGAAGGTAATAAATTGGTTCAGGTCAGGATTAGGGACCAAAGGATTGCTGAGATTGGCGACAAATTTGTTTCACGACATGGCCAAAAAGGTATTGTTGGATTGATTGTGCCTGAAAGTGACATGCCTTTTACTGCATCAGGTATTAAGCCTGATTTATTGTTTACTCCTCATGGTATTCCAAGCCGTATGACTGTTTCTCATCTTATTGAACTTATTGCCGGTAAAACAGGGGCGCTTTCTGGAAGATATGTTGACGGCACTACTTTTGATTCTGAAAACGAAGAAGATATAAGAAAAGAACTTGTTTCCTTGGGGTTTATGGATACTGGTGCTGAAACTGTTTATAACGGCATGACTGGAGAGCAGTTTACTGCCAGGATTTTTGTTGGCAATATGTATTACCAAAAATTAAGGCACATGGTTGCAAATAAATTGCACGCCCGAGCAAGAGGCCCGATTCAATTGTTGACACGACAGCCTACAGAAGGCCGGGCTAAAGAGGGTGGATTAAGATTAGGAGAAATGGAGAAAGATACTTTTGTTGCTCACGGCGCATCTTTGTTGTTAAAAGAACGTTTTGACTCTGATAAAACCATTGTTCCTGTTTGTGAATCTTGCGGCATTATTGCGATTTATGACTCTTATAAGGATAAAAGATATTGTCCTGTTTGCGGGGATAATGTCGAGGTTAATGATGTTGAGATTAGTTATGCATTTAAATTAATACTGGACGAGTTCAAATCCTTGTGTATTTATCCTAAATTAAATTTAATGAGCAAATATTAAAATGGCTAAAAAGAAAAAAACAGAAGAAAACCAAACAAAGGAACTTGAGAAAAAGGAAGAGACTATCAAAGAAGTGCCTGAGGAAGAAAGCAAAGAAGTTCATGATGCTGAACAGCCTTTGGAAGAAATAGAAACTTCTAAGGAAGAGCCCAGTGAAGCAGAGGAAAAAAAAGAAGAAATGACTCGCGAAAGAGTTGAAGCTATGCAGCATTTTGTTTTCAAGCAGGTCTCTAGTATTGTTTTTGGAATGCTTTCTCCTAAGATGATTAAAAAAATGGCTTCAGCCAAAATTGTTACTCCTGAACTCTACGATAAAGAAGGTTATCCTGTTGACGGCGGTTTAATGGATGTTAGGTTAGGAGTTATTGATCCAGGTTTACGGTGCAAGACATGTGGTTCTAAATTAAAGGAATGTATTGGTCATTTTGGGTATATTGAACTTGCAAGGTCTGTTGTTCATATTAAATTTATTAATGTTATTCATGATTTATTAAGGTCTACTTGCAGGGAGTGCAGCCGTATTTTGATTCCTGAAGATAAGATTAAAACTATTTGCAGGCAATTGGATGTTGTTGAACAAGAAGAAGGCATCGAGGCAAGGCGGTCAATGGTTAAAAAGGTTATTTCTGATTTAAAAACTATTAATAAGTGCCCGCATTGCAAGGCCAAGCAACAAAAAATAAGTCTTGAAAAGCCTTCTACTTTTATGGAAAATGAAAAAAGATTAAGCCCTATTGATGTGAGGGCAAGACTGGAAAAAATTCCCGATAATGATTGCCTTGTTTTTGGCATTAACCCTAAAGCGTCTCGTCCAGAATGGATGGTTTTGACTATTTTGCCGATTCCTCCTGTTACTGTCAGGCCGTCAATAACTTTGGAATCAGGCGAGCGAAGCGAGGATGATTTGACTCATAAATTAGGGGATATTGTCAGGATTAATCAGAGGCTTTTTGAAAATATTAATGCTGGCGCTCCTGAAATTATTATTGAAGATTTATGGGACCTGCTTCAGTATCACGTTACTACTTTTTTTGATAATAACATTGCTCAATTGCCTCCTGCCAGGCACCGTTCTGGCCAGCCATTGAAAACTATTACTGACAGGATTAAGTCTAAAGAAGGAAGAATAAGGCATAATTTGGCAGGAAAACGTACTAATTTCTGTGCTAGAACTGTTATTAGCCCTGATCCTATGCTTAAAATCAACGAGGTTGGTGTTCCTTTAACCGTTGCTATGAAATTGACTGTTCCTGAAACTGTTAATGAATGGAACGCGGCATATCTGAAAAAATTTGTTGAAAAAGGGCCTGCTGTTTATCCAGGCTCTAATTATATTATCCGGCCTGACGGCAAAAAGAAGAAAATTACTGATGAAACAAAAGAGGCGGCTTTAGAAGAATTGCAGCCAGGTTATAAAATTGAGAGGCATTTAATGGATGGCGATATTGCTATTTTTAATCGTCAGCCGTCTCTGCATAGAATGAGCATGATGTGCCACAGAGTTAAAGTTTTGCCTTACAGGACATTAAGATTAAATCCTGTTGTTTGCGCACCGTATAACGCAGACTTTGATGGTGATGAAATGAATTTGCACATTCCGCAAACAGAAGAAGCAAGAGCAGAGGCTGAAATTTTGATGGAGGTTCAAACACAGATTGTTTCTCCTAGATACGGGCTTTCAGTTATTGGCTGCCTTCATGACGGTATCTCTGGAAATTATATTTTAACTAAATTTCTCGAAATGACAAGAGAAAAGGCAATTGATTTTCTTTGTTCTGCTGGAGTTATTGATTTTTCAAGACTGCCTAATAAAAAAGTACTGAATGGAAGAGAAATTTTTAGTTCAGTTCTTCCAGAGGACTTTAATTTTAAGGGAAAATCCAAGTCAGGAGAGCCTGTTGTTATTGAAAATGGAAGATTAATTGAAGGAGTTATGGATAAGGTATCTCTTGGCGGAGAAGGCGCAGGGTTGCTGTTAAGGTCGTTGCATAAAAAATATGGGGCTTCAAAAACTGTTGAGATTCTTCACAAGATTTTATGCTTGGGCATTGAAGCCTTATTAAGGAATGGATTGTCTGCATTGATTTCAGATACTGATTTGCCTGCAGAGGCCAATGATAAGATTCAGGACATTCTGAATTCTGCTGAAGAAGAGGTTAGCAATGTTATTAAGAAGTTTAATGCGGGTGAACTCCAGTCATATCCTGGTAAAACATTAAAAGAAACTCTTGAGCTTAAGATTCTTGAGATTCTTAATCGTTCTAGAACCAAATGCGGTGTTGTTGTTAAGGATTTTGCTAATAAGAATGCGCATTCTATTATTATGGCTGAATCTGGAGCTGTTGGTTCTTATCTTAATGTTTCTCAGATTAGTGCTTGTGCAGGCCAGCAGGTTTTAAGAGGAAAGCGTATTGAAAAAGGGTATAAAGGAAGAACTCTGTCTTGTTTTAAGCCAGGAGATTTGAGTCCTGCTGCTCATGGTTTTGTACGCAATGGATTTAAGCACGGTCTTAAGCCAGGTGAGTTTTTCTTTCATGCGATTTTAGGAAGAGATAGTTTGATGGATACTGCTTTAAGAACTCCTAAGTCAGGTTATCTTTATAGAAGACTGGCTAATGCAATGCAGGATTTAAGAACAGAATATGACGAGTCTGTTCGTGATGCCAATGGAAGAATAATTCAGTTCAAGTATGGCGAAGATGGTATTGATGTTGCTCGTTCAGAGTCTGGAAAGATTGATGTTCAAAAAATTATTGATGAAAGTTAATTAATTGAGGTTTAAAATGCATGAAGAACTAAAAAAATATGCAGATACCCTTCCTGAAAGTATTTTAAATGAGATTGAAGAAAAATGTCCTGCGTCAAAAATTAAAAAAGTTGCAGCGCGTGTTTATAAGGAATATTGCGATGCTAAGATTGATGCTGGCGAAGCAGTCGGCTTGGTTAGTGCAGAATCCATCGGCGAACCCGGCACTCAGATGACTTTGAATACTTTTCATTTTGCTGGCGTTGCTGAAATGAATGTCACAATGGGCCTTCCCAGGATTATTGAAATTCTTGACGGCCGTAAGAATATTGCAACTCCTATGATGGAGATTTTCTTAAAATCTCCTTTTAACAAAGGCAAGGATATTCATAACATTGCTATGCGTATTAAAGAATCTGTTCTCGGAGAATTTATTAAAGAGTATGTTATTAATATTGTTGATCTCAAGATTGAGCTTAAGCTTAACTTGGAAAAAATGGCGGTTATAGGTGTCAAGCCCGCGCTTTTGATTAAAGCTATTGACAAGGCTCTTGGAAAAGAAGTTTCTTCTAAGGAGAATGAAGAGGGCGGTCTTGTTGTTAAGCTTCGCGGCCGTGATGAAAAGGGATTGAATGACTTATACAAGGCTAAAGAGAAATTAAGAAGTGTTTATGTTTGTGGTATTAAGGGTGTTTCTCAGATTTTGCCTGTTAAAAGGCGTGATGAGTTTATTATTATCACTGCTGGAAGTAATTTGAAGAAAATTTTAGATCTTGATTTTGTTGATGAAACACGAACTACTTGTAATGATATTTATGAGATTCAAAAAGTTTTGGGTATTGAAGCAGCAAGACAGGCAATTATTGATGAGGTTTTTAAGGTTATTGAAGCGCAGGCATTAAATGTTGATATACGCCACATTATGCTTGTTGCAGATACTATGTGTTCTTCTGGTGAAATCAAGGGCATTACTCGTTATGGTGTTGTTAGTGAAAAATCTTCTGTTCTTGCCAGGGCAAGTTTTGAAACTCCTATCAAGCATATTATCAATGCATCTCTTGTTGGAGAGATTGACTTTCTTAATTCTGTTGTTGAGAATGTTATGCTTAACCAGCCGGTCCCTGTTGGAACTGGTTTGCCTGGCTTATTGACAAAGGTGATTAAGTAGTATGGCTAAAAAAAAGATTTCAGAAACAACAGTAAAGATAAGAAAATTATTGGCTGCGAAAAAGATTATCATTGGTTTTGAAAGAACAGTCAAATCACTTAGAACAGGCAAATTGTCTGTGGTTTTTTTGTCAGCCAACTGTGATGATAAAAAGATAAAAAACATAGATAAGTATGCTATGCTGGCAGATGTTGAAGTCAAGAAACTCCGATTGCCTTCTGACGAATTAGGAGTTGTTTGCAAAAAGCCTTTTTCTATTTCTGTTTTAGGGGTTTTGAAAGGTAAATGATGATGTCTAAGATTATTTATGATTCCACTTCAATGAAAATAATGTCTTCTTTTGAAATGATTACTAAATCCCGGCTTAAGGATCTTGTAGTTGGTGATGAAGTGTTATTGTTCATTGTTAATCCGGGTGAAATCGGCAGGGCAGTTGGTGCTAAAGGCGTTAATGTTAAAAAATTAGAAAGAATATTTAAGAAAAAGATTAAGATTGTTGAGTTTGCTTCTGAACTCGTAAGCTTTATAAAGAACCTGGCATATCCCTTAAAGGTCGCAGATATCATTGAAGAAGACGGGATTTTTACTATAATTCCTGTTGATTCAAAGACAAGGAGTATTTTAATTGGTAAAAACGCCTGTAATCTTAGATTTAATGAATCTGTTATTAAACGATATTTTCCTATTAAGGAATTAAGAGTTGGCAAAAAGAATGGCTAATAAATCTCGCGGATTGAACACTGGAAGAAAGCTTAAAAGAAAAAGGCATATGAGCAAGCTTTTGCAGGTTAAGTTTAATAGGCGTCTTTTCAATCTTAAAAAGAAAGCAGATCCTTTGGAAGGGGCTTCTCAGGCAAAGGGGATTGTTCTTGAAAAAGTGCAATTAGAAGCCAAACAGCCTAATTCTGCTATGAGAAAATGTGTTCGTGTTCAATTAATTAAAAATGGAAGGCAGGTTACTGCTTTTTTGCCAAGGGACGGTGCTCAGAAAATGGTTGACGAGCACGATGAAGTTATTATCGAATGTATTGGCGGCAAAAAAGGAAGGTCAAAGGGGGATATTCCTGGTGTTAGGTGGCAGGTTTTAAAGGTTAATGGCCAGAGTTTAAGGGATTTATTAAGCGGTAAACTGGAGAAAGCAAGAAAATGAGTACTGAGGTATTGGCTTTTAATAAGTGGAGTTCAGAAGGTATTAAGATTGAAGATCTTGGTTTGCAGAATTATATTAACCTGCAGGCGCGTTTGGTTCCTAAGACCGGAGCTAAGTATGCTGGCAAGAGATTTCATAAAAGCAGGGTTTTTATTGTTGAAAGATTGATGAATAAGCTGGCTGTGCCAGGTCATAAGGGTAAAAAACATTTTAGAACTTCTGGTCCTTGCGCAGGCAAGGCAGTTACTGTTTATAAGATTGTTGAGAACGCTTTTAGAATAGTCGAACAAAAGATTAAGGAAAATCCTATTAAGGTTTTGGCCAAGGCTATTGAAAATTCTGCTCCCAGAGAAGAGATTGTCACTATTGAATACGGGGGCGCAAGATATCCAAAGGCTGTTGAATGCGCGCCTCAGAGAAGAGTTGATATTGCATTGAGGTATTTTGTTCAGGGAACTTATGATAAGTGTTTTAATAAGAAAACTTCTGTTCAGATGGCTCTTGCTAATGAAATAATCGCGGCGTATAGATTAGATCCTAAAAGTTTGGCTATTTCTAAGAAGAATGAAGTTGAAAGGCAGGCAGATGCTGCTCGATGATTCTTGCGAAACATTTATATACATTTTCTTGTAAAAACTATATATAATGAGTATTAAAAAGAGGGGTATTTTGTTATTGTTAGTTTTTGTTATATCTCTTTTGATTCTTGCTTTTTCAGTGAATGCTATTATTTCTATCAGTGATTGCAAATTTAATATTAGCACTCAGGGAGAGTATAATCTTACTCAGGATATTACTAGTTCTGGAGATTTTTGTATCAATATTACAGTTAGTAATGTTTCTTTAAATTGCGAGGGTCATTCCTTAACCGGTGCAAGCATGAATCCGGGAATTTTTATTAATTATTCTTTATCTAATATAACCATTAAAAATTGTAAAATAGATTTATTTGCTCCAAATATTGATGCATCTCTTGGAGGCAAAGAGATTTTCATTATTAATAATAGCATTAATTCAAGCCCAAGTTATGGTATTTATTTTGCAGGCATTAATAATAGCATTATAGAAAATAATAGTATCATGTACAATGGTGATGAACATAGCGATAATGGAATTAGGATGGCTTCTTGCGGTCATAATAAAATCTTTAATAACAATATAAGTCTTAATGGAGATGATGCTAAGACTGTTTATGGTATGTATTTGTCATCCTGCGGATATAATGGTATTGCTAATAATAATTTTGATGATAATTCAGATACTGCTATTGTTGTTCAAACGTCGATTAATACAAATATTATTAATAATACCATCAAAAACAATTCACGTTCAGTAACAGGGAACATGTACGGGATTTATGTTTTGAGTTTTTCTCACAATAGCACAGTTGTGAATAATACAGTATTATACCAAGAATATGGGATTTATGTCAGTTCTTCATATGATGTTAATATTACTGGAAATACAGCGAATAATAATAGTATGGTTGGAATAGCATTATCAGGTGTTAATAATATATTAGCTAAAGATAATATCGCAAATAACAATTCATATGGAATAAGTTGCGCCATTGGAAAATCTAATAATCTAACCAGTAATAGTTTTCAAGATAACGAATATGGATTATTTTTTCAGCTTGCAGTAGAAAATACTTATGTTTCAAATAATACTTTAAAAGATAATGTATACGGAATGAATATTTATTTTGGTCCGCATGATAATACGTTTACAAATAATAATCTTTCAAATGATATTTTCGACATTATAGTTGATGGGGCAGAAAATAATACATTTTTAAACAATACTGTTGGCTCTTATCCAACTACATTTTCATTTTCAAAATATTCCGGGAATTTAAATATCAGCGGAACTGATTATACCTACGACACAAATCCGTATAGAAATATCTCTAAATATTTGAATATTTCTGGAACAGATTGGGTTGTTATGAATATTAGTTATGCAGATTCAGATGTATCAGGCATTTCTGAATCGTCTTTGACTATGTTTCATTATACTGGCTCAGCATGGACTCCTCTTGCAACAACTAGAGACGAAACAAATAACGTTGTTTCTGCTAATCTATCTAGTTTTAGTATTTTTGGTCCTTTGGGAAGTGCTAATTGCAGTTATATAAATTATGATGCAACTTTATTAGCTAATATTAGTGTGAATACTAGTTGTTTTATGATTAATGCAAGCAATATTACGTTTGATTGCGCTGGATTTACTTTGCTTGGCAATAGAAGCGCGGATGGTTATGGATTCAGATTGAATAATATCAAGAATGTTACGATTAAGAATTGTAAAATTTATAATTTTAGTTACGCCATTTACTTGAATAGCAGCATTAACAATACTATAACTAATAATTCTGTTATTAATAACTCTAATAGTTTGTATTTTAATCCTGATGCGCATAATAATAGTGTTACTAGAAACACTCTTAGTTATACTACAGGAAGTGGAGTTTATACTGCAAATTCTTGTGATAATATTTTTTCAGAGAATGTTGTAAATAATAATACTAATGGATTTAATTTGGCATCTGCTTCAAATCGGAATATTATTATTAATAATTCTATTTGGGGCAATAATTGGAGAGGAATCGCCATAACTAATTCTCATACTAATAGGCTCGCAGATAACAACCTTTCAAATATAGCTACGTGGGATATTCGGTTTTCATCCAGCGAGAATAATACTATAATGAATAACACTATTTATCCTGGCAGCGTTACTTTTAGTGTTCCCAGGTATAATGGAACTACTACTGAGATTAAGGGTGTTGAAAATCCAGCAGCAGACCCTTCGGGCAAAGATTCTTTAGCCAAATATTTGAATATCACCAAAACTAATGGTGACTGGATTGAAATTAACATAAGTTATTCTGATTCAGATATTTCAAGTATTGATGAATCAACTGTTGGTATTTATCGGTATGATGGATCAGTTTGGTCTGCTTTAAGTAGTTCTCTTGATACCACAAATAAAGTAGTGTATTCCAATATTTCCATATTTAGTCATTTTGGTTTATTTGGAGATGAACAAAGCAGTCCATCAACAACGCCTGGAGGCGGCGGAGGCGGCGGCAGTTCTTTTGTTGGCGGCGTTACAAATTATAATACCTTTGACATTACTAATGAATTATTAACGAATAAAGAGTTCGTTAGTAATCGTTTGTTAAAATCAGATGTTCTTGAATTTAGTTACAAGAATTTTATTCATACAATTACTATTTCAGATATTTTGTATTCAAATAAAATGGTTCATATTACTATTGCTTCTGTTCTAAGGGATTATTTTGTTTATTTAAATGAGGAATTAATTGTTGATATCGATAATAATGGTTATAATGACTTAATCATAACTCCTGCTTCAGTGAGTCTAGGATATGTAATTTTAAAGATTAATTTGCTTGATGAAAATATTCCCGCAACAACAACTATTTCAGGCTATGCACATGAACAGCCCGCAACAGATGGAAATACTGGCAGAACATCTGCGATTGATTCCGGTTCTTCTTATGAACAGCAATCAGGTGCTGCAATAAAAGGCATGTTATCTGGTTTTTCAGAAAAATCTTTGTTCTGGCCGCTTATTGGAATTACTACAATTATTATCATTATCGTGCTATTTTTTATCTTTGAGAAAAGATCACATGTAAGCAAAGCGAGAATAGTAATCAAAACAATTCCTGAAAAAAGACAAATTAGGGTTCCTATTAAAAAAACTGTTTTCAAGCCGAATTTGTTTAAGGCATTTAAAGACTTCAAGAGAGAGAATATTATTAAAAATATTATTAGTTCTAAAAAAACTCCTGCAAAGACATCTTTTGTTCCTAAACTTAGTTTAGCTCTCAAAAAAGCAGAAAAAGGCAAGATTAAGTCAAAGCTTCCTGAAGTTAGGATACTAAAGAAAAGAAAAAAATTAACAAAACGCAAGAAAAAAACCGAGCCAAGAGTATTTAAAAAGCTTAGAAGGCTTTCTAAACAGCCAAAACAGCCAGATGTTTTTGATAGTTTAAAGAAAATCTATTCAGATATTGTTGAAAAAAAGAAGTAGAATAACTACTGAATAGTTACAAATAACCGCAATCTTTATAAGTCTCTTTCTGCTTTAATATCATAATAGGCGATTTAATCCGCATTGGTTCGCCGTAAAGTAAAATAAGCCGGGATAAAGCTTTGATTAACCAAATAAGGCTGAAAAGTGTTTATTTTACAAGCATACATAAAGAATATTTATAAATAAAAACAACCTTAAAAATGAATATGAATGGCTCAAGAAGAGACAAAAAGAAACGCACAAGTATGTTTGATAGGGTTCTGGAGAAATTAAAGGCAAATGAACAAGAAAAAAGCCCCACAGAACACGAAAATAGTGCCAACACTGCCATTATTGAAAATTATCTTTTGCTGCAAAAACCCGCGCAAAAACAAAGGACAACTCCGACATGGATAGATTCAATAGCAGATACTGAAACACAAAAAGCCCTAGAAAAAGACACAAAAACTGCTTTGAATATCTTCGACAAAGGAGATACAAGTGTAGCAAGAAAAATAAATGCTCACGAAATAGAAGACATGCAAAAAGATAGAATAAAGAAATTAGGCTCTAAAACAGACTGGTGTCGGCCTTATAAAAAAGATAAAGAAAAAGATTATCAAAGAGAAGTTAATGAGCACATCGCCGCAATTAATGACTTAGCAAATGCATATAAAGACGGCGTTTCTATTGACCAGAATATTAGCGAAAATATTTTAAGAACAATTGATGACAATTTGCTTTCTAAAAAAGAAAGAATTGACATATTAGAACAATTTTCGCATACTACACTTATTGCTTATCTTGCATTATGTGAAAAAAGAGAAGAAAAGCTTGAAAATTTTGAAGGAGTGTCTGACGAATATAAAAAGGAAGTAATCCAAATAAGAGAAGATGTTAGGGAACTAGCTCTTAATGCAATAGAAAAATCATTTAAGTATCGCAACAAGGACATTATTCAAAAGTTAGAAGAACAAATAGGCAAACAAAGGTTTGAAAAAGAATGGCAAAAAAATGGTTTTTTCAGAAAATATTGCGAAAAGGTAATTGATGAATTTTCAAGCGAATTTAAAAAATATTTTGAAAAAAATCCTGCTGAAATTGGGCAATATTACAGCATAATGCACCCCAAGAGAGATGAGAACGGCAAAAATAAGATGCTTACAAATGATAGTGGAATGGATAAGATTCTTAAAGCAGTAGAAATATCAACTGGTTTCATAAATACTGCTTCACAAATCAGTAAATATGCTTTAAAAATAACCCCTTTCCAGTAGTTAAAAACCGAAAGATTTATATACTACTTGTCACATACTATGTCATATTGGTGAGTGAGTATTAGTTAATTTAATGGTAAATGGTGGGAGAAAAATGATAGCTAAAGAAACCTGTCCAGACTGTGGAGGCCATGACTTTTTTCACGTAAAGGACAGAGGAGAAGTTATTTGCAAAAAGTGCAACTTTGTTCTAGATGAATCTGTAGTTGATTTTACTGATGAACACCGTTCTTTTGAATTCGAAGATATGGAAAAGAATTCTAGAACTGGAGCTCCTTTTGACCCTAGAATTGCTGATAATTTAGGTACTGCTATTGGTAATAGGCAGGACCTTTCTAAGCTTAACACCAAAACAAAGAAATTAATTCATAGAATTAAGAAAAAGAATGCTTGGACTTCTAGCTCTTTACAGCAAAATCTTAATACTGCTTTAACAAATTTAAAGGTTGTTGCAGGACAATTGAATATTCCTGCAAGAGTTGAAAAAGAAGCTGCTGGAATTTACAGGCAGGCTGCAGAGCAGGGTTTAACTCTGAAGAGGTCTATTGAAAACCTGGTTGTTGGAGCGATTTATATTGCTTGCAAGATTCACGGTATTGCTAGGTCTTTGAAAGAGTTTGCAGAAGCTTCTAATATTGAAATCAAGATTCTGGCTAAAACTTATAAGATGATGCTTAGAGAATTAAATATTAAGATAGTGCCAACAGACCCTATTGATTTTGTCGGAAGATTTGCAAGCGATTTAAAACTGTCTGCTAAAGTTCAGACAAAGGCAATTAAGTTTATTGAAGCCATTAAAAAGAAAGGTTTAATGTCTGGATTGAGCCCTGTTAGTGTTGCTGCATCTACTTTGTACATTGCAGGCCTTACATTGGGTGAAAAGAGAACTCAAAAGAAAATTGCTGAGATTTCTGGCATTACTGAAACAACTCTAAGAAATAGATGCAAGTCTATGATTAAACAGCTCGGAGTTAAGGTTAAAATAAGGTAATAACATTTTTGATTTAATTTCTTTCTATATATTCCTTGTATAAACATTTAATAGTTAGTTCTGAATGGTTTGAGCCGTATCCTTCTCTTTCCAAGGTTGACAAGAAAATCCTTTTTCTTAAATAATAAAAGCCAGTTCCTGATTCCTGTTGAAGTTTTCTCAATGCCTCTACTTGCTGAATTGATTCATCTGAAATTTTATGCATCTCTGCATTCATTAGCCTCTCGTACCATATACTAAAGTTATTTTTATTTTTTTCCATTGCAAAATATTTTTTTTCCACTATGCCTTCGCTTAAACCTGTTTGTATTCTTAAAATATTTTTGCTCCAAAAGTTAGTAAACTGTGAATGAGAATAAGGCACTTTTTCAAAAAAATCCAGCAGGTTTTCAAATAAAGAATCGCCATCTTTTAATCTCAGTCTTTCTCTTATGTCTTTTTCAGATATTCCTGTTAGTTTTTCAAAATTTTCATCAATCTCTTCTTTCAGAATATACTGTGTTCTTAATATATTGTGTTCTTGAATTCTTGAATTTTCTTTTTTTAATTTTCGCGCATATTTTATTTTTCGCCCTATCAAAATTATTAAAGGAAAGGTTTCTTGGAAGTCTTCTATGCAAAAGTTTCTTAAATAATTTTCTTGTTCAGAATGAGTTCGCCCTACTGATGCTCGCTTAAAGAATTCTTTTAAGATTCCATACTCGCCGCCAAATAAAATCTTTCCAGAAAAGACTTCTTGTTTTCGTTTTTCTTTTATTTGCTTGTAATAATCTTTTGTACTTTGTATCAATGAACTGATTTCTTTTTCAGAACCATATTTTTGTTCTATTTCTGTGTTTATAGATATTCTAAGTTGCTCTAGAAAAGGAAATTTGTTATGTATCCCCATTGCCTGCATTGCAGTTATTCTTTCTTGTTCCAGGAGTTTACGAATTGTTCTGCCGCGTATACTGCGGCGGTTTCTATAAATTGTATTGGGCTGTGAAAATCTTTTGTCGATGCGTATTCTTTTCTTCGTAACCCAAGGATGTCTAAAAGGAAGGGAAGAAATATACAGCATGTCTTTGTTAAATTCTGCGAGCATGACGTTTGTATTTATTTGTTTGTATTCCATTATATAAAGCATAATTTGAGCCAAATCATTTTGGTTTAATCGATGTGCAGCATATTTGCATTTGCGTAATATATTTCTTATTTCTTTATTTATAGAATCTTTTGCATTTTCTTCAAACCAGTTAAACATGCTTCTGTTTGAACCTGGGTCTAAATCAAAGAGTGTTCCGCTTTCATCTCCTTTTAGAAATTGTTCATAATGTTTTATTAATAATGATGTTCTTGCTAATTGTTCTGGTTGTATTCCTGCTTTTCGTAATTGTTGTCTTAGCTCAAAGGAGATGTTTTGTGTCAATTCATTCACTATTGCTTCCATGTCTTTTTTTGCTTTTTTTATTGTTTTCTTTCTTGACATGGACGAAATTCTTTCTGCAGCTTTTTTTAATCCTAGTTCTGATAAGATTTCCGGCAGTTTTTCATAGCAGTTTTTTCCAATTGGAATTAAATCTTTTGACAGTTGCAAGATTTGATTAGTTTCTAATGATTCTAATATTTCGTCTAGAGAAATTTTTCCGTTTTTAAGTTGCAATAAATACACATTTTGTATACGTGTTCCGCAAACACAAATTTCTTTTTGTTTCTCTTTTTCCTCTTTTTGTTTAGAAACATAAAAAACATCTTCTATCTCATTCAATTCAGTAATATTCCTTAAAGAACATCTTGCGATAATGCCATACAATAAAGATATTGTTTTTCCGTCAGAATTCTCATAATATTGAAATATTGCTTTTGCAGCTGTTCTTCCTGCAGCAGTCCGCCTGTCTGTTTTCTGAACTAATAATTCGGTTTTTTCCCCCAAACCAGTTGTTTTTCTTCTTCCCACAGCGTATAATTAACAGGATGTAATTTATAAATCTTTCTTATCCCGAACTTTTGCATTTCTACTTTGGATATGTCAAGCAAAAGTTCAGGTTACGAAACTTTTGCCTATTGTTATAGACAAACGCAAAAGTCAAGTTATCATAAGTTTTATATACTTTGTGTCTATAGTTCTGTTTCATGGAAGAAAATGATAAAGATAAAGACAAGGAAGAAATTAATGAATTGCTAGAAGACATCGAGGAAAAAAAGAAAAAAAAGCCTCATACTCATCACGAAGAAGAACCTCCAAGAAAAACAGAAGAAGAGGAATAATCAGTAATCAATGCCTTTTTCGCCTTTTAATTTCTTTGGCCCTTTTTTCATCGCTATTTCATTGATAAAATCTGCCCTTTTGAGCAGTCCTTTTGTTGCATTGCGTCCTGTTAAATAGACTGTTGTTCGCGAGTCAACAATGTCTAAGAAATCAAGAACTTCTTTTTCTTTTAGAAGACCTATTCTTATTGCTAGGTTTATTTCATCAAGTATTAATAAAAATGGTTTTTTCTTTGCTTCAAAATACGCCGCGTGTAATCCTTTTTTCGCCAACTCAATGTCTTTTGAACTTGGCTTTTTTAAGGAAACCCATTTTTTTGTTCCAAATTGCTGTATTGAAAAATTCTTTCCTAGTTTAGAGCGAATCTTATATTCGCCTACTTTTTCTTTCCATCCTTTCATGAACTGTATTACTGAAACTCTATAACCGTGTCCAATAGCTCTTAAGGCAGCCCCTAATGCTGAAGTTGTTTTTCCCCAGCCATTGCCGGTCCAGAGATATACTTTGGCTTTCATTCGCATTTATTGCAGTATCCTTTCTTTTTTGTGGATGGTTTTATTCCAAATATCGGCCTTCCTATATACTTATGCATAAATCCAGAAAGCGGAGCTTTGCATTTAATGCATTTTTTCATGACTACTTTTGAAGTGCGCGGCTTGCTGGGAGCTTTTTTTCTTTTTAATTTGCGCGCCTTTATTTTCTTTCTAGAAATCTTTCTTGCTCTTTTTTTAACTTTGCCCATTTAATCACCTCTTTGTTAACAAACATTGGCAGGACAGCTTCCGAGGTATAAAATTTGTTTTTCTTTGCTTCCGTATCTGTAAACTGTTATGCCTTTGCACTTTAATTTGTATGCTAATTTATAAATCTTTTCTATATCTTTTGATGCCGCATTATTTGGAAGATTGACTGTTTTGCTGACTGCGTTATCTACGTATTTTTGAAATGCCGACTGAATCTTTACGTGCCATTCTGGTTTTATTTCTAATGATGTTGTAAATAATTTTCTTACATCTGAAGGTATTTTTTTGTTTTTAGAAACCGTTCCTTCTTTTGCTATTTGCAGCATCAGTTTTTTGCTGTAAAAGCCTTTCTTTTTTGCGATATCCTCAAATGTTTTGCTCATTTCTACCATTTTTGTGCTGTCTAGTATTTCACGGACATATGCTATCGCAAATAAGGGCTCTATTCCTGAAGAGCATCCTGCGATTATACTAATACTGCCTGTTGGCGCAATTGTTGTTAATGTTGCGTTTCTCATGTTTTTGTATTTTTTGTTGAAAATACTTTTTTCAAAATTTGGGAAATTTCCTCTTTCTTTTCCCAGCCCTTCTGATTTTTTCCTTGCGGTTTCTGTAATGAATTTCATTAATTTTTCTGCGAATTGTATTGATTTTTCAGAATCATAAGGAATTCCTAATAATGCAATGGCATCTGCAAATCCCATTATTCCAAGGCCTATTTTTCGGTTTTGTTTTGTTTTTTCTTCTATTTCACGCAATGGATACTTGTTTACATCAATCACATTGTCTAAGAAATGTACTGCTATTTGCACTGTTTTTTTAAGTTTGTCCCAGTTAAGTCTTCCTTGTTCAATCATTTTTATGAGGTTTATTGAGCCTAAATTACAGCTTTCATATGGAAGTAATGGTTGTTCTCCGCATGGATTTGTGCTTTCTATTTTTTCTAAGCTAGGCAATGTATTGTGCTTGTTGATTTCATCTAGAAATACTATTCCTGGGTCGCCTATTCTCCAGGCGGTTTCAGAAATCATTTCTAAAAGTATTTTTGCACTTACTTTTTTTACTTTTTTTCCTGTTCTTGGGTTTACCAACCAGTATGGAGCATTTTGGATTGCGGCATCCATGAATTCGTCTGTTACTCCCACTGATATGTTGAAATTCAGAAGATTTTCTTCTTGTTTTTTTGATTTGATAAAAGAAACAATATCTGGATGGTCTGAGCGAAGTATTGCCATATTTGCCCCTCTCCTTTTTCCTCCTCTTTTTATGATGTTAGTTACTTTGTCGAATATTTGCATAAATGACAGCGGTCCTGATGCCATTCCCTTTGTTGTGGTTATCAAATCCCCTAACGGCCGTATTTTGCTAAAATTAAATCCTGTTCCTCCGCCTGTTTGTTGTATTTTGGCCATTAATTTTATTGTATCAAATATGCTGTCTAATGAATC
Organism: Candidatus Woesearchaeota archaeon; assembly: GCA_016929895.1. Lineage (GTDB taxonomy): Archaea > Nanobdellota > Nanobdellia > Woesearchaeales > ARS49 > WJKI01. The sequence continues at coordinate 2,716 of JAFGHW010000017.1, read as the reverse complement.
TTCTATTGGGAGAACAAAACATGCAGATAACTGTCCTATTTCTGTTCCTGCGTTCATTAATGTTGGACTGTTTGGAAGAAATTCTAATTTTGACATTACATTATAAAATTGTTCTTCTGCTTTGCGGATATCTTTTTTGTAATTTCGTTCGGCTAGAGATATTGCCTTTGCTATTCTTCTGAACATTCTTGATGGTGTTTCTATAATTCTGCCTTGTTCATTTCTAAGTAAATACCTGCGCGCAAGTAATTTGATTGCGTTTGCAGATAACCCAATGTCATCTCTTACTCCATGTATTACTTTAAAACCATATTTTTGTTTTGTTTTTTCTTCTAAGTATTTTTTTAATGGTATTTTTTCTTTTTTAAGAAAGTCAAGAACAAGGTCTTCTATATCTTGTGTTGAGGGCAAGAGCTCTTCTGAATAATATTTGTCTAATGTTTCTGTGATTTCCTGGATTATTCTTTTTATTTTGCCCTTTTTTGATTCAGGTATTATTCTTTCGAGTATTTTTTTTATTTTTTCAGTGTTTAATATTTCAATTGTACCGTCTCTTTTGCGTATTTTTGTTATTTTGGGCATTTGCTTTTCTAACCTCTATATTTGAATGAATAGATAGAATTTATATAAAGGTTACCAAAAAAAGCATTATTTTCAATATAGAAAACAAATAAATTTCGCCAATAGTCTTTTAAAGTGTTAAATTAACTTATCTAGCGCTTTTTCTTTTTAACTCAACATCCGGCAAGTTGAACAAGCGATTTTCTTCGCCTCTTTGAAAAAAGAAATTTTTCCATTAAATCATTATTTCACATGTATGCACTGCACAGGACAAGCTGATGCTGCATCCTCATTGCATTCAGCTTTTTCAACAGCTAATTCGCCTAATTTGCCTTCATCTGTATCCTTGTATGAAGCTCCTTTTAGTTGCGCTTTGTTTTCATCACCCATTTCCCAGTATTTTGCACATACTCCAGTGCATGCTCCGCAACCAATACATTTCCATTGTTCATGTACTATTTTTGCCATTTTATTCAAACCTCGATTTAAAAAGCGCTCAAACATTGTTTGACTGCCTATATTTGATGTATTTATTGCATTAGTTTTTAAGTTTTTCTATAGTCCAAAACATTTATATTATTAGCAGTATTCAAAAAGTTATGAATCCTAAAATCCTTGTTGGTTGCCCGACATATGACGGGAAAAATTATTGTTTTGATGCATATATCAAGGCGCTTAAAGAACTTACTTATCCTGAATTTGACATACTTTTAGTTGACAATTCACCTTCAGAACAGTATTTTAAAAAAATTCAAGAAGCAGGGATAAATGTAATCAAAGATTTGCCGCGAGCTCGCCCTCATGACAGCATTGTTCAAAGCAGGAATATAATCAGGGAAAGATTTTTAAAAGGCAATTATGATTATTTGCTTAGTTTAGAGCAAGATGTTATCCCCCCGGAAAATGTTATTGAAAAATTATTGCGCCATAATAAAAAAGTTATTTCCGGAGTATACTACACAATATATACATTTCATGGAATTCCTAAGCTTAGGCCTCTTATTTGGGCTGATGTTCCTGGAGAGCCGGATAAAATGCGTTTTATGAATTCTGAATGTACTGCTGCGAAAAATTCAAATCAGCCTGTTCTTAAAAAAATTAAAATGTGCGGTCTAGGCTGTGTTTTGATTCATAAATCGGTTTTGGAAAAAATTAAATTCAGGGTTCCAAATGATTGCTCTACTTATGACGATTTTGCATTCTGCAGCGATGCCAGAGAATCAGGAGAAAATATTTGGGCAGATTTATCTCTGCAATGCAAACATATAATAAAAAAAGAATAAAAAAATTAAATTTTCTTTTTAACGTCTTTGATTATTTTCTTTGCTTCTTCCCTAAATGCAGAGCCAAATCCTATTCCTAGCATCAATGCAATTGCCAGCATGACTCCTGATAGTATTATCAAGAAACTTGTTTGTGCTATTGCTATTTTTACTCCGATTTGGTCTAAAACAATTAGCAATGTAAATATTACTATTACTACTTTAGCTAAATACGCAATTATATTTGCTGTTTTTGCTTTTGTTTCAAGTATTTTCCATTCTGTGTAGTGCGCGGCCATTATTCCTACTATTCCTATTATTACTGCCAGGATTACATTAGGTATCCATAAGGCAACTGATAATAAGAATGATGATAAGGGCGGCAATTGTATTAAGGTTGCTGCTGGTGGCAAGAACAGGATAAAAACATACCATTTGGTTATTACTGCAAGAAAATGCGTTAGTCTAAATGCACCTATTATTTTTTGCATATGTGTTTTTTCCAGTATCCATTTGTCCAGTTGTATTTTTGTTAATGTTTTTTCTACAATATAACCTATCACCCATGCTATAAGATATCCTACTACTAGAATTACTATTGCAGCCACTATTCCTGGAACTGTTGATATTATTCCATCCCAGATTCTTAATAACGGGTCTATTATGTTGACCCCTATTTCAGTCAGAATTGTCATCTAATATCACCTCAATTTTTTTAATATTTTATATTTAAATATGTATTCTAATATTATCATATTTAAATGTTTCTAAAAAGAACTGTTATATGTTAAAAAAGAAAGAAAAAGAAATTAAAAAAAAGTTAAAGCTTTTTATATTGCTTTAACAGTTACGTCTGTTAGGCTTGCGCCGCTGACTTCTGCTTCTGTTGAGTC
>JAFGHW010000016.1 GCA_016929895.1 Candidatus Woesearchaeota archaeon | reverse complement strand
ATGGAATTCCAGTTTTTTCCTTTGGATATCACGTATAAGATAGAGGAAGATAAGCCTGTAATCTATTTGTTTGGAAAGACCTTGGATAATCAAAGGATTTGTGTTGTTGATGATTCTTTTAGGCCTTATTTTTGGGTTGTTCCTAAGAAAGGTGCTGATTTGAAAATGAGGATTAAGCCTTTGTTTGTCGAGAGGAATAATGAAAGATATGATGTTTTAAGTGTTGAAGAGGTTAAAAAGAAATTTAATGAAAAAGAAGTTTTGGCATTAAAGGTTAGTGTTAATTTTCCTAAAGGCGTTCCTGCGATTAAGGAGATTCTTAATGATTGGGATGATATTGAGTCTGTTAATGAATATGATATTTTGTTTACAAGGAGATATTTGGTTGATAAAAAGATTACTCCTTTGACTACAGTTAAGGTTATTGGAGAGCCTTTTGCTAAAAAATTAAAAATTCCTGCGATTAAATTAGAATCTATTGAGCAGTTAAATGATGATGCTGTTAAAGAGCCTAAAGTTATTGCTTTTGATATTGAAACATATAATCAGCCTGGCAAGGTTCCTGATCAAAATAAGGACCCTATTATCATGCTTGCTTTGTATGGCAAAGATTTTAAAAAGGTTATTACTTGGAAGAAATTCAGGACAGATGAGGATTATGTTGAGTTTGTTAGCAGCGAAGCGGATTTATTGGAGCGTTTTAAAGAATTGATTGATGAGCATAAGCCTGATTTTGTTGCAGGTTATTTTTCTGATGGTTTTGATTTGCCTTTTATTGCTGCAAGGGCTAAAAAGTACAAAATCAAACTGGATATTGCATTGGATTATTCTGAATTAAAGATTTCTGGAAGAAATATTGTTACAGCAGAGATTAGAGGCATTCCTCATATTGATATTTTAAAATTTATTAAGCGCGTTGTTAGCAAATCATTAGAGACAGACATTTTTACTTTGGATGCTGTTGCTAATGAGATTTTGGGTGAAAAAAAATTAGATGTTGATATGAACGAATTTTCTTCTGCATGGGACAGTGCGCATGATTCTTTGAATGAATATTCTAAATATAATTTGCACGATGCATATTTGGCGTATAAATTGTTTGGTAATCTTTGGCCCAATATGGTTGAACTTGTAAAAGTTGTTGGTTTGCCTGTTTATGATGTGATTAGGATGAGTTTTTCTCAGCTAGTTGAATGGTATATTTTGAAAAAGGCCAGAGAGCTTAATGTGATTTCTCCTAACAAGCCTTCTTTTAGCGAGAAAAAGGCCAGAATGGTTAAAAGGGTTAAAGGCGCTTTGGTTCTTGAACCAAGTCCAGGTTTATACAATAATCTTGTTATTTGTGATTATCGCAGTTTATATCCTACTGTCATTGCTTCGCATAATATTTCCCCTGGAACTTTGAATTGCTCTTGTTGCGAAGGTGCTAAGCCTGTTCCTTTTGAAAGCAAATCGCTTTGGTTTTGCCAAAAGAAAAAGGGCTTGATTGCTTCTGTTATTGAAGAATTGATTACAAGAAGAGCAAGAATTAAGGAAATGCTGAAAAAAGGATTTGACCCCTTGTTATATGCTCGTTCTTGGGCGTTGAAGGACATGGCAAATTCTATGTATGGTTATTTGGGTTTTGAAATGGCTCGGTGGTATTGTCATGAATGCGCTGAGGCAACTACTGCTTATGCTCGCTATTATATCAAGAAAGTTATTTCTGATGCTGAACAGTCTGGTTTTAAGGTTTTGTATGGTGATACTGATTCTGTTTTCTTGTTATTGAATGAAAAAACTGTTGACAATGCTAAGAAATTTGTTGAAAAGGTTAACCTTGATTTGCCTGGCTTGATGGAACTGGAATTTGAGGGTTTTTTCCCCAGTGGCTTGTTTGTTGCTGCCAAGAAAAGATATGCTTTGATTGATGACAAGGGAAATATCAAGATTGTTGGGTTTGAAACTGTTCGCAGGAATTGCAGTCCTATTGCAAAGGATGTTCAGAAAATGGTTTTTAAGATTATTCTTGGTGAAAATGATATTCAAAAGGCTGCAGAATATGTCAGAAATATTGTTAGGGATGTTAAAGAGCATAAGGTTCCTTTGGATAAGATGATTATTCATACTGTTATGTCTAAGGATATTGATGATTATGAAACCATTGGCCCGCATGTTGCTGCAGCTCAGATTATGAAATCAAAAGGCATTGATGTTGGTCCTGGTTCTAGAATCCAGTTTGTGATTACCAAAGGAAAGGGCTTGATTAGGGATAAGGTAAAGCTTCCGGCCAATATTAGTAATGAAGATTATGATTCTGATTATTATATTAGTAATCAGATTCTTCCTGGTGTTGAAAGGGTTTTTACTGCTTTAGGATTTAGCATGGAAGACTTATCAGAAGAAACTTCTCAGTCTACTTTAGGAAGTTTTTATTAGGGATAATTATTATTAAGACAGATTTTAATAAATAGAACATTCTATAGGCATTTTTACTCCAACTCCAAAACAATATGCTTTTTATCCGGAACAGAAACATATATTTCTTCGCCTTTTTTTAAATTCAGGCTTCTTACAACGTGTTTGTTAAAATACATTCCTAATCTGTTCCCAGATATTTTTACGATTTTTTGTTTTAATTTTAATGGATTTTCTCTTAGTTCTTGTATTACTTTTTTTGCTGATTTTTGGTCAAAGTCAAAATAAGAGCATTTTCCGCATTGATAACTAAGGACTTTGTTTTTAGCTCCTTCGACACTTACATTTATTTTTTTCAGTTTTTTTCCGCATTTTGGGCATATTTTTGGTTTCATTTTGTTTTCTTTGCATTTATTACAAATGCTCTTTTATTTTTAATTTCAAATAAAATATAATATCCTTGTTTTTTAATTTCAAATTTATTTCCCTGCTTTCTTGGATTTTTTGTTGTTGTTATTAATTCTAAAACCTTTTCCCAAGGCACTTCTTTCAAATGATTTTGCCGGTAATGATGCGTAGATTTTATTCCTTTGATATATAATCCTACACTTATGTAGTCAATTATACTATTTAAAACTTTTGATTTTCTCATAAGAATTTTTCTAAATTCAATCGTTTATATACCTTTCTAAGAAAAATAGATGTTTTTTCCGGTTTTATTCATCTCTTTTCCGAAAATATATAATTTATATAAAAACCCTTATATACTTAAATGTTTTTAATTATAAAAAACTCGATCTAGACAATGATATACAAAACTAAATATAAACCCTAGAATGGATCCAATTCGTTTCTTTGATTCTGTAGAGCATATGGAACCCAAATGTCCAAAGTGCGACTCTGTTATAGAATATGGAATAACTACTGAATGGGATGATAAGGCAGAAGGGCATAAGTGCAAGAATTGCGGCCAGATTTTAGAGTAACTTTTCTATAATATCACTTATGAGTAGTAATAAACAATAACTTTATAAATCAAGACCAGTATACCAACTAAAATGACTCTTACAGAAAGGCTTTTAGACTGCCAGAGGCAATTCAATGAAGCACAAGTATATGCAGTTCTGGAAGATTTTGATACAGTTAAAACATATATCGAAAAAAGAGCGCAAGTTCTGGCACAATCATCTGAAGAAATTCAGGCAGAGATTAACAAGTGGCAGACTCAGATAGAGAGTGCGTCTTCTTCAATAAAAAAGCATCTTGAAGCAGGCATCAGAGAGCTTCAAAAAAAATATGAAAAACAGTCAGCTGCAGAAAAAAGCATTGTTGATGCTCTTGAAGTAAATCTTATATGGAACTCTAATAATGGAGATAAAGAATTAATCCTGCCATTTGAATGGAATCCTGAAACAGAAGAACAATATTCTCTTCTTAAGGAACTATATAAGGCTGCAGAAACTACAATAGCCGAATTAGATACTGCTGCTGAAACTGAGAAATGGAATGGCTACACTAAGATTGTTACAAGGAATGTAACCCAAAATGAGAATAT
>JAFGHW010000015.1 GCA_016929895.1 Candidatus Woesearchaeota archaeon | reverse complement strand
TTAGTGGTTATGACTTTTATTTTGACTTCTCAGATCCCTGCGCAGACAAAAAAATATATCAACATAACAGAAGAAGTTGAAAAGGACGTTACTAAGGATATTAAGACCAGGAATGTTTGTGAAGAATTGTTTTCTAATCGTCGTTGTTTGCCTTTAGAGACTTGTAATGCTCAGGGTTTGATTAATATGGGTACTGATTGGCGTGATTGCCAGCAAAAGGCAACTCAAGGTCATACTTTGTATTGTTGTAAATAGTCGAAATGTTTATATACACTTTTCTTATATGCTTGTTTATGGTTGAGACTAGTGTTTTGGAAAAGGCCATTAATTTTGTTTTTGGAGCATTAATTTTTTTAATCTTGATTGCTGCGGTTTTTGCAGCGTATCATGCTTTGTTTGCTGAAGAACCTACTATTGCTGAGCAGAATTTTGATACGATTTTGCAGGAATTTAAGAGCTTGGAAGAGGGTTCTTGTTTTGATGTTGTTATCCGGCCTTCAGGCAAAGCATATTCTTTATTTTTGTATTCTTGGGATAATACTGAGCCTGGTTGTTCTGGCAGGCCTTGTTTGTGTTTGGTTGAAAAAGATAAGAAATGTGAAATCCTCCCAGATATTAAGAAAGATATTGGTGTTAGTATTACGGAATATTGGGTCACTGTTGTTCCAGAAGCGTCTAATGCTATTAAAATTTGTAACAAGAATAAGGAATTATCTATTAATTTTGCTTAAAATGTTTAATTCAAAAAAAGGGGAGGCCTTGGATTTATTAGCTCATCCTGCTTTTGTTATGTTAGTCGCTGTTGCAGTGTTAATGTACTTGTTGTGGTTTGTTCATGGCTTGGGTTCTACTTATACTTTTGAAAAAAAGTTTCTTGCTACGGATATTGCTTTGTCTATTGATTCTTTACTGGCTTCAAGGGATAATGTTGTTTTGTATTATTTGCCTCAAAGAACTGATTTTTCTCCTAAGTTTAATTATTCTTTTGAAAAAAATGTTATTACTGTTTTTGAAGATTCAATGCTTGAAAAAAATGCTGGCAGGTATTTTTTTACTTCAGATCCTTCTGTTAATTTTGAGGAGACTGTATTAAAATTCAAAGAGCCTTTTGTTCTTCCGAGATTTGCTTTATTAGGAAACAATTTATTAATTGATGATGTTCATGGTAATAAAAAGAAATTAAATATCTTTTTATTGTCTTGTCCTTCAGAAAAAATAACTGGTAACGCGATTACATTAGATCCTGCTCATGGTTATACGTCTGATTTAAGACAGGGCAGTGTTGGTTTTAGTTTTGACAATTTGAAAGAATACATATTAACTAGGGAAATTGCAGGCATGGCAAGGTCTTTGGATACTGTTAATATTTTGGGTGATTTAACAAGGGATGGCGATTTTGCTTTGTCTGTTAATGATAGAAAGTCTAGAATTCGTGATGCAGTTGTTTCTATTCATGTTGGTTCTTATCCTGCTTTGGAGAATTTTGTTAAGGCGTATATTAATTATGATTCAGACAAAAGGGAAGAGAGTTTAAGATTGGCTTGTGAACTGGTTAATTCTGTTTCTTCTGCTTTGATTGAAAACAATGTTAAAATTACTAGTATTGCTGTTATTCCTGTTATTCCTGAGCAAAAGTCTGATGAGCAATTTTCAATCCTAATCAAAGATAAACCAGCGGTTTTGTTAGAAGTGGGTAATATTCAGGTTAAAGATACTTTTGGAATCAAGGGTAAAAAGGCTATTGCTTCGGGTATTTTAGAGGGTATTAAGAATGCATATAAATAAAAAAGCGCAAACTCAGCATGTTTGGAAATGGTTTATTTACATACCTATGACTTTGATTGTTGTGTTTATTGTTGTTTATATTCCTTCTGTTATTCTTGATAATGCTGTTAAGACTCAGAATTTGGAAAATATTGTTTTGGCTGACAGGGTTTATAATAAGATGTCTATTTATGATTGGTTGTTGTTCCGTTTATATCCTGGTCATACATGCAAGGGCGGTTGTTTTGACCAAAGATTTATTAATGATTCTTTTGATAACACCGGCTCTTCAAAAGAAGTGGGTTTTAAGCTTGTTTTTAATAAAAAACCAATTTATTTTAATAAGGATTTTTATGATGATGCTGTTGTTTTAGTTCCTGTCAGGTATGACCGTTTTATTGAAGAGCGCCCTGTTATTATAGTAGACACAGGCAAAATAGACAAGTTGACTATTGATCAGGTTTATTCTGGGAGGTTAAGGGATTTTGAAAATTAAAGGGGCTATGTGGGGCATGAATTTTTTGGTTGCAGCAGGTTTTATAGCTTTGTTCTTTTTTGGTTTTTTTATGCTTATGAATTATCTGGGTCCTGGTGATATAAACAAGGTCAGGGCAACTGTTTCTGAAATTCAGTCTGGTTCTCAATTATTGAATTTTTTTCGTGTTCCTGTTAATGCACATGTTCTTGCTGATTTACCTGTCGACTGTTCAGATTTAGAACATGTTTTGGATTCATTTTATGATAAACAGATTGGTTATTCTTTTGTTGTTAATAATAAAGAAGAGTGTTCAAGGGGCGATTTAAAAGAATCTTCTGTTAAGCTTAAGCTTTTTTTGCCTGGTTATAAGGATAATGTTAATAATGTTGTTCTTGAGGTATCGCCATGAGGTTATTTAAAAATAAAAAAGCAATGGATTATTCTGCTTTTTTGGTTATTATAGTGGCGATTGTTGTTGTTTTTCTTGTTATTCAATTGTACGCAAAGCTTGATGTTTTTAAGATGCGGATTGGTGAGCAAGAGGTTGTTTTGATGAATGCTTATCAGGAGGGTGATAAATTAATGTTATTTGTTGACCAGTCTGCTAAGTATTCTGTATACAAGGCATTGGGGGATATTGCTTTTAATGCAGGTTTTATTTTTCAAAATGAGCCTTGTGGTGTTATTGGTCCTTTGCCTCTCAAGGATATAACTGGAAGATATCCCTTTTGGTTTAAAGATAACAAAAAATGTTACCAGGATATTGATTTTTATCAAATATTTGAGCATTATCTTAATTTTAATCTTGATTTTTATTTTTCAAAATATCCAAGTTATATTCCCAGGGATAATTATGAATTTGTTGTTTCTAAAAATGAAATCTTAGGCATTCCTGTCAAGCCTATTTCATTGCCTTTGATTGCTCCTGCTGACAAAAAAGAGCATTACGGCGAGGTCATGTCTGTGGTTTTAAAGGAGTTTGATGCTATTGGGATTGGTATTTATGTTGTAAGACCTTCTTTTAGAGTGGATGCTGATGCTCTTTTGGATGATTTTTCTTCTCTGCCTTCTAAAGTAGATGCCCTGTTGGAGTGTGTTCATTCTTCTGGTATTGATGAGTGTGTTAAAGAAATTAGTACACAAGAAGTCGAATGGCTTTTTGAAAAGATTCCTGATACTGAGACTTATGTTTTTGATGTTAAAATGAATAATCTGGATAACCCTTTTGATTCTGACCCTGTTGTTATTAGGTTTGCTTTGGAAAATCCTTTAAACTTCTATTTTGTCCCGAATTTTTGATAACTATTCTGCATTATACAAAACTATTTAAATCATTTGTGCACTCCTTTTTGTGAGGTGGTAGTTTGATTCGCATACCTTTTGATGAGATGATTAAGAAAATTACAGAACAGTCAGGTCTTTCTGAAGATGATATTAAAGCAAGGATTAATACTAAACTAGAGCAGCTTTCTGGTTTGATAAGCAAAGATGGTGCAGCGCATATTATTGCTAATGAATTGGGTGTTAAGCTGGTTGAAAGTTCTGGTCAGATTAAGGATATTTATGAAGGCATGAGAAATATTGAATTTAATGCTAAGGTTCAGCAGGTTTACGAAGTTAGAGAATTTAATCGTCAGGATGGTTCTACAGGCAAGGTCGGCAATTTCTTGTGCGGCGATGAAACTGGTGTTATTCGTGTTGTTTGCTGGGGTTCTCAAACAGATAAGATTCCTGGCTTGTCAATAGGAAGTATAATCCGGGTTACAGGCGGCCTAGTTAGGAATAATCAGGGCAGAAAAGAGGTTCATTTGAATGATAAGAGTAACATTATTGTCAGTCCTAATGGTGTCAGCATTGGAGAGATTAAGCAGCAGGCCGAGGCAAGAAGAAAAGAGATTAAGGATTTGGATGAAACCGATCAAAATGTGGCTATTCTTGGGACTATTGTTCAGTCTTTTGAGCCCAGGTTTTATGAAGTCTGCCCTGAGTGCGGCAAGAGGGTAAAAGAGGAAGACGGGCAATTCACTTGTCCGGTTCATAATTTAGTGACTCCTGATTTTTCTTATGTTTTTAATATTATTGTTGATGATGGTTCAGAAAATATGCGTTGTGTTTTGTTTAAAAACCAGGCTGAAAAATTATTGAAAAAATCACAGGAAGAAATGCTTGAGTACAAAAATTCTCCTGATTCTTTTGAGTCTATTAAGACAGAGCTGTTAGGTTCTTTGGTTAAAGTGGTTGGAAGGGTTAATAAGAATACTTTTTTTGACAGGCTTGAATTTGTTGCCCAGTTGGTTTTTCCAGAACCCGACCCTGTTGAAGAATTGGCGAGAATTAAAGCACAATGATGTATCATACTCATCTGGCTTTTGGTGTTTTGTTTGCTTTGCTTGCATTGGCTTTTATTCATCCAGCCAATAAGTATATTTTTATTGCAATTGTTGTTTTTGCTGCTTTGCTTCCGGATATAGATCATGAAAATTCTAAGATTAATTCAAAAATTCCCGGTCTTAAGGTATTTTCAAAAATATTTGGTCATAGGGGTATTTTACATTCTGTTTGGATTCCTTTGGCGCTTTGGTTGATAATTGATATTGGCTTTAATTCAAGATACGGTTCTGCAGTATTCATAGGATACATCTCCCACCTAGTCTCGGATGGTCTTACAAAAGCAGGCATTAATATGGTTCATCCTTTAAAGCAGTTAAGAATTCAGGGTTTTATTGAAACAGGAAGTGTTGTTGAGCATTTGGTTTTCTTGTTTGTTTGTATTTTGTGTGTTATTCTTGTTCTGCAATAGTTTAAACCCACTGGCCATGTGCGTGCGAACTATATAAATGAATTTTATTTCTATATTCTTAACCTCGTCTCCTTGGGGATATAAAATCCCCTAATATAAAGGAGATATGAAATAAAACCCGAAAAGGAAGAGGTGTTAAAATGAATAAGCCTGAAAAAAAGTTTCGTGCAGGCCCTATAAGCGCTGCAATTTGGAAAAATAAAAGCCAAAAAGATGGCAAGGATGTTGAATTCCATACTATCACGATTGGGCGTTGCTATAGGGACAAAGAAGGCAATTGGAAGAATTCTGCTTCTTTGCGTATTAGTGATTTGCCCAAGGCATCTTTGGTTTTGGATAAGGCATATGAGCATTTGATTATAACTAATAATGATTTTAATGTTACCGAGGAAGCATTAGAAGTTTAGTTTCGGTTTTTTCGTGATTATTTTCGATTTCATAACGTGAAATACATTGTTTTTCGCAAAATCGGCGATAAAATTGTTATTTTTTGCGGAAAATCCTGAGTTAAGGTTATTAAAAACCGCGGCCTTTAAAGTTGTGGAGGTGTTATGAATGAATAAAAAAACACCAATACAAAAATTTAGGGCAGGCACAGTAACTGCCTCTATCTGGGCTAATAAGTCCAAGGATGGAAACGGTTTCAAGTCTGTGTCTTTTGAAAAAGGATACAAGGACGAGAAAGGTGAATGGCAGCGCACTAATAATTTAAGTGTTAGTGATTTGCCAAAGGCAATTGTTGTGCTGAGCAAGGCTTATGAGGCTTTGGCTCTTAAAGATTGGGAGGCTGCAGAAGAGGCTTAATTGCCTCTTCTATTACAATAATTAATAAAAAGGAGGATGATATTTATGGAACAAGAATTGGAAAAACCAAAAATAAAAATGAAGAAAATTAGGTCTATTGAGGATTTGCCTGGCATTGGTCCTGCGACTTTGGAAAAGCTTTCGGGTTCAGGTTTTAATGATTTAATGTCTATTGCTGTTGCAACGCCTGGCGAGATTGTTGGGGCTGCTGATGTTTCTGAATCTACTGCTAAAAAAGTTATTGCTGTTGCCCGCGCTAATATGGAATTGAATTTTGAGTCAGGCGAGCAATTGCTTCAGAAAAGAATGCAGGCTATTAAGATAACTTCTGGTTCTGAGGAATTTGATAAATTATTGGGCGGCGGTTTTGAAACCGGTTCGATTACAGAAGTATACGGACAGTTTGGTTCTGGCAAGTCTCAGATTGCTCATGTTTTGGCTGTGAGGGCTCAGTTGCCTTTGGAACAAGGCGGTGCTAATGGCAGTATTGTATTTATTGATACAGAGGGGACTTTTAGGCCAGAGCGTATTATTCAGATCGCAGAGCCTTTAAATTTGGATTCTACCGAGATTCTTAAAAAGATTAAGGTTGCAAGGGCTTACACGTCTGATCATCAGATGCTTTTGACTGATAAGATTAAGGATTTGATTGAAAACGGCGATAATGTTCGTGTTGTTATTGTTGATTCATTGACTTCTCATTTTAGGGCAGAGTTTATTGGCAGAGGAACTTTGGCTGAGAGACAGCAAAAAATCAATAAGCATATGCATACTCTGATGCGTTTGGCTGACAAGCATAATGTTTTGATTTATGTGACAAATCAGGTTATGTCCAAGCCGGATATGTTTTTTGGCGACCCTACTGCGGCTATTGGCGGAAATATTGTTGGGCATAATTCAACATACAGAATTTATATCAGAAGAGGCAAAAAAGGCTCAAGAGTTGCCAAGATGGTTGATGCTCCGAATCTGCCAGAAAACGAAGCAAGTTTTATGATTAAAGACATTGGTTTGGTTGATGTTTGATTTTTTTTGTTTTTATTTCTTTTTTCACAACCTTTATAAATGCCTTCTTATTAATCTTCTTATCGCACTTTTGTGCGAGATTTAAATTAAATTAAATAGGTGAAATGTGAAATGTATCGTGTACCAGTTAGCGTAGGTGAAGAGTTGGATGTAACAATAGAGGCTGTTGGCGAGAAAGGCGACGGCATTGCTAAGAAGGATGGTTTTATTTTGTTTGTTCCTGGTGTTAAGCAAGGTGATAAAGTTCGCATTAAAGTTACTAAAGTTTTAAAGAAAGTCGGCTTTGCAGAAGTTGTCAGCAAAGATAAGTCAGAAGCTCCTTCAGAAGAAACTGCTGAAGAGCCTGAAGAAGAAGCTCCTGAGCCAGAATCTGCTCCAGAAGATTCTGAGGATTTTGGCGACGAAGAGCCTTCTGAAGAAGATGAATCTTTAGAAGAGATAGAAGAACCTGCAGAATAGAGTTCTTCTTTATTTTTTTCTTTTGAAAAATGCGTTTGTTCATTGCTTTTGATGTTTCTGATGATGCTAAAGAATATATTAGGCAGATTCAGAAAAAATTGCCAGATTCTAAATCTAATTTAACCAAAGAATTCCATTTGACTTTGAGATTCTTGGGAGAATGTGATGAAAACGAAACTAAAAAGATAATAGATGGTCTAAAAAAAGTTAAATTCAATAAATTCAAGGCAAAAACAACTGAATTGGGCGTTTTTCCTTCTGAAGATTTTATAAGAGTTGTCTGGATTGGTTTAGAGCCAAAAGATAAAATAATAGAATTAAAAAACAAAATCGAAAAAGAACTAAATCTAACAAAAGACGAAAGATTCCATCCTCATATAACTTTGGCTAGAATTAAGTTTGTAAAAAACAAGCAAGATTACATAAAACAGTTAAAATCTATCAAAACAAAAGAAATAGAATTTGATGTAAAGAGTATTAAACTTTACAAAAGCGAGTTAACTCCTAAGGGTGCTGTTCATGGGGCGCTAGATGAATTCAAATAGTCTGTCCGATTATATTAGCGAAACCAGAGAAAGTTATAATAGGTTCATCCACAAATTTGAATCTAAATTAATTAACTGTTTTAATGAGTTGAGTTTATTTTAAAAACAAATTTTAGAAACCTTCGAAGGAATATTGCCTAAAAAAAATAGCAAGGTTTTAGATATTGGCTGCGGCACTGGTAATTATTCTGTTTATTTTAAAGAAAAAGGGCATGATGTGATTGCCATTGATATCTCTGAAGCAATGGTGGATCATTGCAAAGAAAGGGGAATAGATGCCAGGCTTATGAATTTTGCGGATTTGGATTTTCATAGTGAATCCTTTGATGGAATCTGGGCTTATGCTTCTTTGTTTCATGTTCCTAAAGATAAATTGCCAGATATTTTAAAGCAAATTCATAATATATCTAAAAATAATAGTATTATTTATTTAGGTGTAAAACAAGGGGATGGTGAAGGCTTTGTAGAGGATAATCGTTATCCAGGCACTAAACGATGGTTTTCTTTTTACCAGGATGAAGAATTAAGAGAATTATTTGGTCCTTTATTCAATGTTAAATTTCATTTAGTCACCAAATCAAACACCAATTACTTGAATTATTTATTAGACAAGAAACCACAACCTTTATAAACATTCTAATTCTCTTATTCTCTATTACCAACGCTTGCAAACCGGCTTGGAATGTAAGCAATGGCTGTTGAGGTTATAAAAAAACAGTTATAATGGCAGAAAATCAAAGTTTTTTAGTAGCACAGGACCAGTATCTTAAATCAGGCATTCATATTGGTACTAAGTTTAGAACTAAGTATATGGAGCGCTTTATTTATAAGACCCGAACAGATGGTTTGTCTGTTTTGAATTTGCAAAAGATTGATGAGAGAATCAAAATTGCTTCTGACTTTTTATCTAGATATGCTCCCGAGGATATTTTAATTGTTTGTAGAAGAGAAAATGGCTGGAAAGCTGTTAAAGCATTCTCAAAGCTAACAGGCGTTAAGGGTTTTGCAGGAAGATATCCTCCTGGTATTTTAACAAACCCCAAATTAGATAATTATTTAGAAGTAAAAATAATGTTGGTTGTTGATTCCTGGCCTGATAGAAATGCTGTTAAGGATGCTTTGTCAGTCGGTGTTCCTGTGATAGCATTGTGCGACACTAATAATCAATCCAATGATCTGGATGTGGTTGTTCCATGCAATAACAAGGGCAAGAAGTCTCTTGGATTGTTTTTTTATATTTTAACAAGAGAGTTCTTGAAAAATAAGGGTTTGTTAAAAGGAGAACCTAAATTTACAGTAGAGGACTTTACTGAAGAATAACTCATGTTTCAATAGGCCCGATTCCTTGCGGGATTATTCTGAAATATATCTCTTTTTCTCCGGCAATACTGCGGTGCTTTCTTAATATTGCTTTTCGTTTGCCTGTATGCCCTGCTTGCAGTTCTATTAGGCATTTGGAGCCGTATTTTAATAGGTCTCCGCCAACCATGTTAATTCTGTCTCGTGATTCAAATGATGTGTATACTTGGTTTGTTACCAAGACAGGGATTTTTTTCTTTCGTGCTATTTCAGTTAAATATCCTATTTGTATTCCGAGTTCTCTGTTGACTTCTTGCACGTCTTGCACGCGAACCAGGCGGTAAAGCATTGCAATCGTGTCTACAATTATTAGCCCGATTTTTTCATTGACCATGTCTTTTAATTTGGCAAAGTCTTTTTTTTGTTCTTCAAATGTTGTTGGTTGTAAAAATAGAATATTATTGAGGATTTCTTTGTATTCTGGAATGATTTGTTTTAGTCGTGCAATAGAAAATCCTCCTTCTGTATCTACGTATATTACTTTTTTGCCTGTTTTTGCCATATTCACCGCAGCAAGAGCCATAAAATTGGTCTTTCCAGATCCAGATGGTCCGTAAATAGTGGTTATGGCATCTGTTTCATAGCCGCCTTCTAAAAACTCATCTAAAATCAGGCTTCCGGTGGTTATTTTTCTCTCGTGCATAGATATTTCACAGCCAAGAGTGATTTATATACTTTTCCTATCTGAAATCGGAATTTTTCTAAACCCAAAACCTTTATAAACTGTATTCTTTCAATTAAGGTAATGTTTAAGAAGTATGGTGGGGTTGCTTTATTTGTTATATTTTTATTGGTATTGGGCGCTAGATTATATTTTGCGTTTTCTACTCCTTTTTTTTCATCAGATGATGCTTATTTTAATTTAAGGCAAATAGAGAATATAAAATCAACAGGCCTGCCTTTTTTTAAAGATGATTTGTCGTATTCAGGAAATAGTTTTATTTTTTCGCCAGTTTTTCATTATATTATTGCTTTTTTTGCTTTGTTTATGCCAGTATCTATTGCCGCAAAGTTGCTCCCGAATATTTTTGCGTCGTCTGTAATTTTTCTTGCGTATCTTATTGGTTTTAGGATTTCTAAAAATAAGGGAATTGGCGTTTTGATTGGGTTTATTTCTGGTTTTGTTCCTATTTTTTTCGCTGATTTGAATAACATTTCAGTTTATTCCTTGGTATTTCCATTGATTCTTTTGTTGTTATATTTGTTCATGCATATTCGCAATAAATCCGTTTTTTATTATTACATTCTGATTCTTGTTTTTTTATCCTTTTTGCATCCGTTTGTTCTTGTTTTTTGTATGGGCTTATTATTGTATCAAATTCTTTTGATTATAGGCAATTTACAGCAAGATGGCGCAGAAATAGAGATTTCTTTGTTTTCTGTTTTTTTTGTCTTGTGGGCCCAATTTTTATTATACAAGAAGCTTTTTTTATTTCATGGCATTAATGTTATCTGGCAGAATATTCCTGCTCAATTATTAAGCGAGAATTTTTCAAGTATTAATGCTTTGGAAGCTATTTACATGGTTGGGGTCGTTCCTTTGATTTATGGCATTTATTTGGTTTTTAGGTATTTGTTTAAGGAGAACAGAAAGGATGTTTATTTGCTTATTAGTTTTGCTTTACTAACAGGTTTGTTGTTATGGATTCGCTTGATAGAATTAAAAATTGGTTTAATGTTTTTTGGCTTGATTCTTGTTTTGTTATTTTCCCAGTATTTCAAAATATTTCTTAATTATGTAAAACAAACAAGAGCATCAAATTTTTTGTATTTCTTCATTATTTTTGTTATAATCGCATTTGTTATTACATCTGTTTTTCCTTCTTTGGTATTGGCGAATCATACAATAGGCAGCTATGTGACCAAGGATGAAGTTGACGCTTTGGCTTGGCTTAGAGAAAAAACTCCTGAAGATTCGGTCATAGTAGCTTCTATTAAGGAGGGAAATCTCATTACCGCAATTGCCAACAGGAAAAATGTGATTGATTACTCTTTTTTCTTGAGAACAGATGTTGAACAAAGATTAAAAGATGTTGAAAAAATCTTTATATCTTCTTTCGAGATTGAGGTTGTTGATTTGATGAACAAATACAATGCAGATTATATTTATTTTTCTCCTAAAATAAGGTCTTTTTTGAATATTAATTTTTTGCCGTATGTCTCTTCAGGAAAATGTTTTGAAAAAATCTACGGAAATAATAAAGTCAGCATATATCACAAGATTGAATCTTGCCAGTTAAAGGTGGTCGCGTGAATAATAAACAATATTTAGTTGCTTTGTTTTTGATTGCTTTTTTTATTTTGGTTTTGCCTTACTTTTTTAGATTGTCCAATGGAAATAATATTTTTATTGGCCCTGAAGCTCATTATCACGCCAGATTGGCTTCTGAGATAGCAAAGAATGGATTCATAGAGCAGGATCCATTATCAAATGAAAAGTATCACTTAAATGTTTATCATTTATTTCTGGCCGCTCTCAGTTTTGTTTTCCCATTGGAATTGGTTTCAATAGTCTTTCCTGTTTTGTTGGGTTTATTGTCTTTAATATTTCTGCATCTGTCTTTTTCAGATATTAAGTTCAAATATCTTCGTTCCTTGTTTATTTTATTTGTTTTTGTGCTGTCCCCTATTTTTATTTCAACATTTGCTTTGTCTGGTCCAAGGGCATTGGCTTTGTTTCTTTTTGCCTTAAGTTTTTTTTTATTCCAAAAAGAGAAAAAAATATTTTTTGTACTTTCTCTGCCTGTCTTGGCGCTTCTTTCCTTTTTGGGGATAAGTCATTCGGTTTTTATTTTAATAATATTGCTTGCTTACTGTTTGTATAAGAAGAAAATCGGCTGCAGGTTTTATATTATTTTGGCGCTTATCTTGTTTATAATAGTCGCTTTTCATTTGCCGTATTATCTGGCCCATGATTTTTCTAATCAGTCTTCAGACGGCTTTATTTCTGATCTCGGGAGTATTTATGGGTTTAGTATTGTTTCATTGCTTTTGTCGGTGACAGGGCTTTTTTTTATATGGCGTTACAAAAAGAAATTATACAAAATCTATCTGTTAATGCTGGTTTTGTTGCTTTTTTCTTTTGCAAATAAATCATTGTTTATTTATTCTAATATTATTGTTTCTATTTTAGCAGGCTCTGCTTATTATGTTTTATATGTTAAAAAATGGAGTTTGAAAAAATTGAGGAATTTTGTATTGTTGATATTGTTCTGTTGTTTCTTGTTTTCTGCTTTGTCTCATGCTATTGTTTTAAGCGAATTGCCGCCTAATAATGATTTGGTGGAGTGTCTCGAATGGTCGAGAGAGAATACTCCTAAATCAAGCAGGTTTTTTGCGCACAAAGGGGATGGATTTTTTATTGAGTTTTGGGCTGAACGTTCTGTTTTATTAAACGATTTTTTTGAAACTGACAAGAATAGGCATGAGTATAATATCTTATGGAATTCTTTCGATCTAAGAGAGACTCAACTATTGTTGGAAAAAAATAGGATAGATTATATTTTGATTCATGGCGATTTATTTCAAGGCCAAATATGGAATAAAAAGTATCAGGGACTTCATTTCCTTTTGAACAACGCCGAAACTTTTAAAAGAAGGTATCATAATAACTACTGTGAAATTTGGGAATATACTGATTCAGGCAATTTAAATGGTTAAAAAACAGGTTTTTGCAACTACCTTGGTTTTGCTGATTTTGGTTTTTGTTATAGGTGTGATTGTGGGCAATTCCTTTTCTAACCCTGAGTTAAAGGAGATCAATAAAATAATCAGAAACAGTGAATTAAGTACAGAGTCTTATTTGATTGAGCAGGAATTGTTTAAGGATTTTGATAAGAATTGTGAACTCTCAAAAATCCGTTTGTCTTCTTTGTCTAAAGAATTGTGGCGTTTGGGCAAGCTTTTGGCGTCTCAAACAGCCAAGCAGGATTTAGGAGAATATAATTATGATTTTCTTAAGAAAAAGTACCATTTAATGCAGATAAAGACTTTTATTTTGTATCATGAATTGCAAGACGAGTGCAATATTAAGGATAATATTATTTTGTTTTATTTTAGCAGGAACGACCCTGATTCGTTGACACAAGGTAAAATTTTAGATCAGATTGTTGAGGACTTTAATGTTCAGGTTTTTGCTGTCGAAAGAGCATACGCGCCAGAATTGGTATTTCTTGAGCAGTATTATGACATTAGCGAATCTCCTAGTTTGGTTATTGATTATTCTGTTAAAAAACAAGGTTTAACTTCATATGAAGAATTAAAAAGATTATTGGTAGATAATAATGAATCCTAGAAATGTTTTAATAACAAGTCTGGTTTTGACTATTGTTATTTTTATTTTGGGTATTCTTTTGAATTATGGTCTTGATTTTATTAGATTGGGAAGTATTATGGAGGTTATTAACGAGCATGAGTTAAGTACTGATGCTTATTTGGCTGAAGCACTTTTTTCTGATGTATTTGATAGTAATAAGTGTACTGTAATGAATGCGCGGATTAATAGTCTTAAAATGGAGATTCAGCGGGTTGGTGTTGAATTGGGTTCTTATTCGTGTTTTTCTTTTTTTAATCGTAAAGATTTTGATTATTTAAAGAGAAAGTATTTTCTTTTAGAGCTGCAATTTTTAAGTTTAATTACTAAGGTGAATAACGAATGCAACAATCCATATGTGCCTATTTTGTTTTTTTATGAAATTGATGATGATTTAAGCGAAAGGCAGGGTTTTATTTTGCAGGAGATTAGCAGGGAATTTGAGGATAATATTGTTGTTTTGTCTATTGACAAGGATTATGAAGACGAGCCTCTTGTTAAAATGCTTCTTCAAAAATACGAAATAACTAAAGCTCCGACCACTATTATTGATGATGTTAAAAAACAAGGATTATTTTATGTTAATGAGCTGAACCAGATAGTTAAGAAAAAGATTAAGCGTGCGGATGTTTATTCTCAGTCTATTAATTTTACTTATGTTGTTGATGTTTTGGATATTGATCGTGATAAATTTGTTAAGAATTCCTTTGCTTTGCTTAAAGAGAATATTTCTGGTTTTGCCAAAGGGGATATTTCCTTGGTTCTTGGGCGTATTCTTCAAAATGATTCTTTGGTTTGTGGTTCTTTAGATTTTTATGATGCTGTTAAGCCTGAGTCTAATGAGGAAAAAGCAGTGATTTTTGAGACAATTGCTTCTGTTGGTTGCGGGCGTAATCGCAGGGAGTATTTGTTAAAGGCTTCTAAGTTATGGAAGACTGAGGGGAATATGTTTCGTTCTAAGCTTGATGAGCGTTTGGCTTTGAATCAGCAGATTAAGTTTGAGTATGACTTGTCAGAGCTGGATATTAATCCTGTTTTTCCTAAAGATGCTGAGAAGATGATTATTGGCAAATCTAAAAAAGTTATTACTGCGGATGATGTTCTTGTTTCTCAGGTTGACCGTGTTAATCGTGATTGGCTTAGTTATCAATTGTTTTTTTCGCCTTTTTACAGGGCAGATCGTTTGGAGCTTTTGACCGAATATGAGCTTGATAGGGAT
The DNA here is from genome assembly GCA_016929895.1 of Candidatus Woesearchaeota archaeon. Taxonomy (GTDB): domain Archaea; phylum Nanobdellota; class Nanobdellia; order Woesearchaeales; family ARS49; genus WJKI01. Next base: position 40,181 of record JAFGHW010000015.1, on the reverse strand, counting down.
AAATTATTGTCTGTTTTTTCAGAGCGTCTTACTTATGACAATGCTAATCTTATGCCCAAGATTGGCTGGCATGAGGGCGCCAGGATTAAGGAATTAAGGCAGGTCGGTTTTAAGCATTTAACTGCTTCTGGAACTGTTGTTGTTAAAATTAATGGAAAATGGTATGCTCCTGATGAAAATGGTGTTTTTCGTTTTGAGGTTCCCTGGGATAAGGTTTCTTATCCTACCAACAGATTTTTGAGAGAGGATGTTGTGGTTATTGTTGATACTCATGGTATTAATATGCTTGTTGAGCAGGCCATTAGGTATAATGCTTCTTTTGTTATTGGTTGCGGCGACCATCCTGGCAAGGCAAAGGCTGCTAAATATTTGAGTGACAAGGGAATTACTGTTATTAGTTTTCCTGATAAATACTATCCTTTATTATTAGGCTCTAATGCTTCGGTTTTTGGAAGTCCGCCATTATATGTTACTGGTTATACTGCTATAATCGGCAGCAGGCCTGTTGAGTTTTTTCTTAATGAAACTTTTGTGGTTAGCGATGTTAGTGATAAAAAGCGTTTTTCTTTTTCATATTATGATACTCCTGCTCGTTATTTTAGGATTTTAAAGCAGTATTATCCTTTGGATGTTCATTTTGTGGGCATGAATGATTTTTCTGATATGTATAAGATTGTTGATAAGGCAAGAGAAGTAAATGCCGCTGCTTTAGGCGCAAGAGTTCATAATGAGGACGATTATCTTGCAATAAAAGATTGGCTTGATGAGGATAAAAATAGAAGAGCTATTTTGTTTCATTCCATGCCTTATCCTTATGGTTATAGGATTATCAAGGAATACCCAGAGCAAGTTACTTTCGGAGACATTAATCCGGTGTTTGAGTGAAAATTATTGTGTAGTTTAAATTCTCAGGATGACTAATAATATTCATATATCGCAACATTAATAAATAGCTTATTCTCTACACTAAGTATGGGCTGGGGGAAAGATAACCGATTTTTCATATACATATTCACAATTGCATTAGTTGTAAAACTTGTTTTTCTTTTGGATTTTCATGAGATTTGGTGGGATACTGCGGTTTATGTTGGCATGGGCAAGTATTTGTTTTCTTTGGGAAATGCCGGCCTTTGGGAGCATATTAGGCCGATATTCTTGCCGATTATTCTTGGTTTGGCTTGGTTTTTAAAATTAAATCCTGTTGTTTTTGGGAGAATATTGGAATTTATTCTTAGTTTGGCCTCTATTGTTTTGTTTTATTTTCTTGCAGAGCATTATTTTAATAAGAAAACTGCTATTTTTGCAGTGATTATTTTTGCTTTTAGCTCTATTGTTCTGCAAATGACCTATCATGTTTATACTGAAACTATTGTTTTATTCATTATTTTATTGTCTTTGTTCTTGTTTGAAAAAGAATACTTTTTTTGGGCTGGTTTTTTAGTTGGCTTGGCTTTTTTATCCAAGTTTCCAGCCGCAATGTTTTTATTGCCTTTTTTAATAATGCTTTTTCTTAGATTTGAATTTAAGCATTCTGCAAAATTAATTGCCGGTTTTGCAATTCCTGCAGGAATATTTTTGATTTTTAATTTTTTTATGTATAGCAGTCCTTTGCTTCCTTTGATTGATGCCAGAGTTGTTATTAGCCAGGTTATGGGTTGTAATTTTTTCAGAAAGTTTGATTGGTGGTTTTATTTGGCAAAACTGTTTGAAGAGAATTGGTTTCATTTGTTTGCTTTTCCTGGATTGTATCTTTTTGTGAAAAAGTACCATTTTAAACACTTAACTCCTGCTTTGTTTTTGTTTGTTCCTTTGATTTATTTTACTGGTTTGGCTTGCCGTGATTATCGTTATTTAATTTTATTCCTGCCTTTTGTTGCTATGTTTTCAGGTTCTGGCATTGATTTTGTTTTTAAAAAGCAAAAACATTTTCGTTGGGTATTAATTGCTTTGCTGTGTTTTTCTGTGTTTCAGGGCGCAAATTTCATAATAACCAAAGAAATAGCTGTGAATCCAGAATATAACCAGGATTATCTTAATTTTTTAGAGGATAAATCGCCTGTTGGGGAGGTTTGGGTCAGTCATCCTAATCCTGTTATTTATTCTGATGCGAGTATTAAAAAGATTTATTATACTGATTTTAATAGCGACGCTTCTACATTATTTTATAATTATCTCAAGACAAAGGATTATAAAATTCAGTATGTTTTTCTTGACAATTGTGGCGGCGGGATTATGTGTTATCCTGCTAATGAAAAATGCAAACAAGACAAGAATAAGACAATAGAATTTCTAAATAAGAATTTTGAGCTGGCTTTTGATGATAATTATGGTTTGTGTTATTACCGGGTATATGAGAATCCTTTATTCTAGGTCTATTAAATCTCCTATTGTTACTGCTTCTGTTTTTCTGCTTTTTATTTCCACTTTTTCGTTATCCTCAATTTCTTCAACAAGTCTTATTTTTAATATTTTCTCAAGTTTCCGCGCCAGGGGAATAGACGGCTTTAACACAGAATTTTCTATTTTAGTTAGTAGTGATTCTTTTATGTTGAGTTTTTTGGCAAATTCTTCTTGTGTCATTTCTTTTTTTGTTCGTGCTTTTCTTATTTTTTGCCCGTAATCGATGACAATCTTTTCAATTTTTTCTGGCTTTTCTTGTTTTTTAAAGCCCTCTTTTTGTTTTGTTTTAATAGCCAATTGTGGTTTTCGGATTACTTTTCCGTAAGCTGAGCATTTAGCGCAAACTGTTAGTTCTGTCCCTTCGACTATTGTTTTGTATTCTGCTTCTTTTTTGCCGCACATTTCGCAGTTCATTTTATGCTCACAATGATTTTTCTTTTTCTTGGTCCGTCAAAATCACATAACATTATTCCTTGCCACCTGCCCAATCCTAACTTGCCATCAATAATCGGAATCTGTTCTGATGGCCCTATTATTCCTGCTTTGATATGAGCTGCTCCGTTATTATCAACTAAGTCATGTTTCCATTTTCCTTGTGGTATTAATAAATTTAATGCATCAATTATATCTGTCATAATCTTTGGGTCATAGCTTTCATTAATCATTATTGCTGCTGTTGCATGTGGAACATAAACCATGCAGATTCCTTCTGTAATATTTACTAATTTTTCTATTTTGTCAGTAATATCTATTATTTCTTGTTTTTTGCTTGTTTCAATATATATCTCTTTGTGCATTGTCTTGACTAAACTTTACTACTATAAATTTCTTGCCATGTGCATTCACTACTTAAAGATAATAGCGCTTTTTTTTAAAACTGACTATATATAAAGGGAACATGGTAGATGATAGTATAGATTTTGATAATTTACACAGTCTTATAAAGGCTGGCTGGCCAAAGGATATGGTTGAAGAACATTTTAAGGATTCTAATAAAAAGTCTGCTTTGGGTTCTGCGATTTTTATTGATAATATTTCTAAGTCTTTTAATAATACCCAGGTATTGGATAAGATTTCTTTAGCTATTAATCCTGGTGAGATTTTTGGGATTATTGGTTTGTCAGGAACAGGTAAAACTACTTTGATGAATTTGATGGTTGGTTTTATTGAGCCTGATGCAGGAGATGTTGTTGTAAGGACTCCTTCTGGTAATAATGTTTCTGTTTTTAGGTTTCCTGAAATAATCAAAGCGATTTTTGGTTTTTCAACTCAGTATCCTTCTTTTTATTCTAAATTAACTATCAAGGAAAATTTGGCTTATTTTGGTGAATTGTTCGGACTGTCTCCTGGCCAAATTTATGACAGGTCTACCGAACTGTTAAGCTTGGTCAAATTGAGCAGATTTGAAAATGCCTTGGCTGGAAATCTTTCTGGCGGTATGCAAAAAAGATTGGATATTGCTTGTGCTTTGATTCATAAGCCAAGTATTTTATTGTTAGATGAGCCTACTGCTGACTTGGATCCTTTGTTAAGAAGGCAGATGTGGAAAATAATCAGGGATATTAATAAGAAGGGAACTACTGTTATTGTTGCTTCTCATTTTATTGATGAGATTGAGCATTATTGTTCCAGAATTGCTGTTTTGAATAATAAGACTATTAGTTTTAATGGTTCTAGTGATGATATTAGAAGAAAATATACTACTAATTTTGAAGTTCAGTTAAAGACTTCTTCTGGCAAGTATAAGTATCTTTTGGATTATTTGGCAAAGCATTCTTTGGTTGCCAGGAATAAAATGCTGGAAGGAAAGCTTATTTTGTATACTTCAACTCCTAAAAGATTATTGTCAGATTTGTTTAAGATTGTTGCTAAGCATAGGGATTCAATAGAATCTTTGGATTTGGCTAAACCTTCATTAAAAGAGGCGTTTGAGGAATTGGTAAAATGAACTTTTTCCGATTTTCAAGCTTAGAGGTTTCCGGCGGAAAAAGGTTGACCATTAAAGGAAACCAAACCAATAAAAAAGAGGAAAGCTGTTTCGACAATAAAATTGAGGTTTGCTTTAATGCGTATGAATAAATTTATTAAAAACACTATAACTCTTGTTAAGAAGAATATTCGATTATTGATTAGGGCTAAGGCTTCTGCTTTGATTGTTATTCTAGGCCCATTGTTGATTATTTTTTTAGCAGGCTTGGCTTTTGATAATACTAATTTGTATGCAGTTAAGGTCGGCACTTTTTCTGAAAAATATAACGAGCTGTCTAATTCTTTTGTGGATAGGCTTGTTGATGCTCAGTTTAAGGTTACCAGGTTTCCTGAAGAGGATAAATGTCGTTCTGCTATTGAAAGGGGTGAAGTGCATACTTGTGTTGTGTTTTCTCCTGATTTTACAATGGCTAAGGATAATTCTAATGAATTGAGTTTTTATGTTGATTATTCCCAGATTAATCTTGTCTGGTCTGTTTTAAATGCTATGACAGAGGAAGTGACAGAAAAGTCTATGGAGCTTAGCAGGAATTTGACTACTATTTTGGTTAATGCTTTGGAGTATTCCAGCACCCAGGTTAAGGAAAAGCGCCCTTCCTTGATTAATTTGACTACGTCTAATGATTTGGTTAATCGCCGTGTTACTGATGTTAGTATCCGCTTGGAAGAGGTTAGCCTTGATTTTGATCCTGGTGCTTTTGGCACTTCTGATTTGTCTAGCCAAAAGGGCAAGGTTAAGCATTGGGTTGATGCTTCTATTAATCTGGGTTCTCAGGCTATTAGTGATGCCAAGTCTTTTGTTGGGAATGCTAATGATGTTGTTCAGGCCAGTTCTATTAGCGGCGAGCAAAAACAGAGTCTTAAGGATTTGTTCGAAAGTGCAATCGACGAATTGAATGAAATGGAGGGCAAGTTTGGTGATACAAAGAGCTTGGCAGAATCCCAGTTTAATGAATTGAATTCTTTGATTGATACTTTGGTCGGTAAGATTACCCAGACAAAGGCTCAGATGGACCAGATCGATGCTGCTCATGATACTTCCTTGGCAGAGTTGGGTGATGCCAAGACTGCTTTGGATGGTTCTCTGAAAAATCTTTTGGATGTTCAAAGGGCTTTGAATAATATTGATAATATTATTCGTTCTATTGAGGTTAAAGATCCTGAGGCTGTTGTTCAGCCTATTGTTACTAATATCAAGCCGGTTATTTCTGAGCAGAGTTATTTGAATTATATTTTTCCAAGTCTTATTGTGTTGATAATTATGTTTACTGCTTTGTTATTGGCTCCTACGCTGATTTTGTTGGAAAAGAAATCTCCTGCTTATTTTCGTAATTTTATGGCTCCTGTTAATGGTTTTACTTATTTGTTTGCTACTTTTGTTACGTGTTTTCTTCTTTTGATTCTGCAGTCAGTAATTATTTTGGCTATTGCTGCTGTTTTCTTTTCTTCTCAGCTTTTGGCAGGAATTCATTATACAATTATACTTGTTTTTTTGGTTATTGCTTTGTTTTCTGCTATTGGAATGATGGTGGGTTATATTTTTAATTCAGAGGAAACTTCCGCTTTGGGCGCGATTTCATTGGGCAGTATTTTTCTTTTCTTGTCAGATGTAATTATTCCTATTGAGAGCATGCCTTCTTGGTTTATGGCTATTGCTGAGCTTAATCCTTTTGTTGTTTGCAGTGATTTGCTGAGAAGCACTATCATTTATGATTTGTCTATTTTTGTTTTATGGCAGAAATTGATTCTTCTTGTATTTTTGGTGTTTATTGCAGCAGCTCTTGCTTGCAGTATTTATTATTTTTCAAGAAATAAACTGATTTATAAGACTTTTAGGAAGAAGAGTTAAAAGTAGTTTTTTGGGAGTAAGTATGTTTTTTGCGCAGGTCCTTCTTCTTGGTATATTCTTAACAATATTGTTTCTAAACATCTTATAATTGTATGCGGCAAAGGTTCAGAAAATATTTTTAAAGGTTTTACTTTTATTGTAAAAATTCCTTTTTTATTTGCTCCTGCAATATCAGTTAAAAGTCTGTCGCCAATCATTCCTGTTTCTGAAGGCAATGTTTGTAAATATTCTAGTGCTCGGTCATAAGGTTCTGAAAAAGGTTTTTTTATAGTTGATTGAACAATGTGCAATCCAAAATATTTTTCAAGAGCCTTTCTTCTTTCCGGCGTGGTATTAGATATGATACATGAATTAAATTTTTCGATTAATCTTAGAAAGTGTTCTTTTATTCGCAAATCTAACTCAGTCCCGCGATATTTTGTAATTGTATTGTCTACGTCGAATATAAGTCCTCTTATTCCCTGTCTTTCTAAGAAAGATATACTGATATTTGAAATATTTTTAACTTCTAAATTGGGATTTAAAAATTCCGGTCTAAGATATTCTGTATATTCTATTATTGAACTCACTTATTCCCACCATTGTTTAAATTCTTAAATCTATCTTCAGATTTTCTCTGATTTTTATATTTCCTTTTCCAAATTCTATTTTTTCTGCTTTTGTTACTGCTTTTAAGTCTTCTAGTGAAGGTTTAATTAGGTTCTGTAAGTCTTTGCTGCAATCTATTGTAAGCTCACTTAAAGGTGTGTTTAGTGGCTTGCTGTTTGCTGTTTTTATTTTTCTTACTTCAGCGATTATTTCAATTAAGGCATCTCCTGTTTCTTCTATTTTTTGGTCTATTTTTTTGAAGTCGAACTCAGGCCATTTGCTTGTGTGTATGCTTTTGTCTTTTTCTAGTTTTTTAAAGAAATTTTGGTATATTTCTTCTGTTATAAATGGCATTATTGGAGCATGCATTTTTATTATTGATAATAGTGTTTCATAAAGAGCATACTGTCCGCTTTTTCTTGGTTCTGTTCCTCTTTTGTCAGGGTTGTATAATCTGTCTTTGGCTATTTCTAAGTAATTGTCGCAAAGCGTGTGCCAGAAAAAGTTTTCAATGTCTAGTTTTACTCTCGAGTATTCGTATTTCTTAAATGATTCTGTTGATTCTTTAATTAATTTGTTCAGCTTGGATAAAATCCATTTGTCAAAAAATTCTATTTTTGCCGGTTTTTCTTTTTTGTAATCTTTTAAATGAATAAATGAAAATTTTGATGCGTTCCATAGTTTTGTTATGGTTTTCATTCCTGTTACAACATCTTTTTCTTGATAAGGTAAATCTTCCCCCAGTTTTGAGCCCGCAGACATAAATCGCAGAGCATCTGCACAGTATTTGTTGATTACTTCGTATGGTTCTATTACATTTCCTTTTGATTTAGAGAATTTTTTGCCTTTTGGGTCTAAAAGCCATCCTGAAATCATGACGTCTTTGAATGGGTTTGTTTTGTAGTGCATGTTTGATTTGACTACTGTGTTGAAAAGCCAGAATGTTATTATATCATGTGCTTGTGGCCGCAAATTCATTGGATATAGTTTTTTTTGCAATGCGGCAGGCATTAGTTCTATGGATAGTCTTGGTGTTAGTGATGATGTCGCCCATGTATCGAGAACATCTTTTTCTGGAATGAATTCTGTACAATTGCATTTTGGGCATTTGTTTACAGGCGGCTTGTCTTTTAATGGGTCTACTGGCAAATCTTTTTCTTTTGCAAGGATTACTTCATTGCATTTTTTGCAATACCATACTGGAAATGGTATTCCAAAGTATCTTTGCCGCGAAATTAGCCAATCCCATTGTAGTCCTTGTATCCAGTTATTGTATCTCGAAATGAAATGTTGCGGATACCAATTTAATTTTTTGCCCCATTTTATCATGTCTTTTTTAAGGTCTAAATATTTGATAAACCATTGTTTTGACTTTACAAATTCGATTTCTGTTCCGCATCTTTCATGAACATTTACTGCGTGCTTGATTGGTTTTTTTGAAACTAATAGTTTTGCTTGTTCTAAGTCGTGTATTATTTGTTTTCTTGCTTCTTTTATGGTCATTCCTTTGTATTTTCCTGTTATTTCCGTCATTTTTCCGTCTTTTGTTATTGCTTCTTTTATTGGCAGATTGTATGCTTTTTGCCATTCCATGTCTGTTTGGTCTCCAAATGTGCAGCACATTACTATTCCTGTTCCTTTTTCAGGGTCTGCTCTTTCATCAGGCATTATTGGAACTTCTATGTCAAAAAGAGGGACTTTTGCTTTTTTGCCTTTTAGTTTTGTATACCTTTTGTCTTTTGGATGGTAAAATACTGCTACGCATGCAGGCAGCAATTCTGGTCTTGTTGTGGCAATTATAAGGTCTTTTCCGTTTATTTTAAAAATAATATCACTAAATGTAGAATCCATTTCAATGTCTGTGCATTCTACTTGCGAGATTCCAGTTTCGCATTCAGGGCACCACATTGCTGGTGCGTCTTTTCTGTATTCTCTGCCTTTTTTGTAAAGTTCAATAAAGCTTTTTTGTGATATTTTTTGGCAGTGCGGGTCTATTGTTGTGTAAAATATATTGTAATCGCAGCTTATTCCAAGTCCTTTCATGTCTTTTTCATATTGTGGTATTAGATTTTTTTCAAGTTCTTCTAGGCAGATTTTTGAAAATTTTTCTCTTGGCATGTTTCTTGCTTTGATTTTTCTGGTTTTTTCGATTAATCTTTCTGTTGCTACCCCGTTATTGTCTGTTCCAAATGGGTAAAAAATGTTTTTTCCAAGCATTCTTTGGAATCGTATTACAAAATCCTGGTGAGAATATGAAAATGCGTGCCCAATATGAAGTTTTCCTGAAACAGTTGGCGGGGGAGTGTCTACTGAGTATATTTCTGCTTTTGATTTTGGATTGAATGCATAGATTTTTTCTTTTTCCCAAAACTCTGCCCATTTTGTTTCTGATGTTTTTGTATCGTATTTTTTTGGCAAGTCCATACTCCTCTATTATTCAGGTCTTTTTATAAAGTTTTTGGCTGGTTTTAAGGATAATTTTATATACTATATAGATTGTTTTATTCTGCATGGCGCTTAAACTTTACAATACATTATCCAGAAAGAGAGAGGTTTTCAAGCCGATTAAAAAAACTCAGGTTGGAATTTATTGCTGCGGTCCTACTGTTTATAATTTTCCGCATATTGGTAATTACCGCGCGTATGTGGCGGGCGATTTATTAAACAGGTATCTAAAATATTTAAAGTATAAAGTTAAGTTTATTCAGAATATTACTGATGTTGATGATAAAACCATTAGGGATTCTCAGAAGGAAAATAAGTCTTTAAAGCAGTTTACAAAGCCATTTATAGATGGTTTTTTTCAGGATTTGAAATCTTTAAATGTTGTTCCTGCAGATATATACCCAAAAGCAACAGAGCATATAGCAGCCATGGTTGCAACGATTAAAAAATTATTAAATAAGGGGTTGGCGTATAAGACTAAGAATGGTGATATTTATTTTGCAATTTCTAAATTTAAGAATTACGGCAAATTAGCTCATATTGATGTTACACAATTAAAAGAAGGGGCTTCTTCAAGGGTTCGTGCTGATGAGTATGATAAGGAAAATTCCGGAGATTTTGCCTTATGGAAGGCATGGACAAAAGATGATGGAAAGGTTTTCTGGGAAACTGAAATTGGCAAAGGAAGGCCTGGCTGGCATATTGAGTGCTCTTCTATGAGTACTAAGTATCTTGGCCAGCCATTTGATATTCATGGTGGCGGTGTTGATTTAATTTTTCCTCATCATGAGAACGAGATTGCGCAGGCAGAAGGCGCTGAAGGCAGGAAGTTTGTTGATTATTGGTTTCATAATGAGTGGTTATTGGTTGACGGAAAGAAAATGTCCAAGTCTTTGGGTAATTTTTATACTTTGAGAGACCTTATAGGCAAAGGTTATAATCCTTTGGCTATTCGTTTTTTGCTTGTATCGACTCATTATCGTCAGCAGTTAAACTTTACTTTTGAAGGTTTAAATGCATCTAAGAATTCTTTGCATCGGATTTGGAATTTTATGAAGAAATTGGATGAATGCAACGGAAAAGGAGATGCTAAACTTGTAGATAATTCGATTAAAAAGGCAATAAGCGCCTTTGAAAAATGTTTGAATGATGATTTAGAGATTTCAGGCGCATTGGCCGCGGTATTTGATTTAATCAAAGAAATTAATATTTCCATAGCAGCTCTTAGCAAAAGGGATGCAGATAAAGTAAAGAAAACAATGAAATTATTTGATTCTGTTCTTGGTTTTATTATTGTTGAAGAAGAGGCTATTGGCAAGCAAATCCAAAAACTTATTGACGATAGGGAAAAAGCTAGGAAGGGTAAGGATTTTAAAAAGGCTGATGAAATTCGTGATAAGTTAAAAAAACAGGGCATTATTCTTGAAGATACTCCTAAGGGCGTAAGATGGAAAAGGGCATGAATTTTTTTCTTAATCGTTATAAGCAGTTAGGTGAAAGAGTTAAATCTGTTCCTCTAAGGCAGTCTTTTAGGGTTAATACTTTGAATATTTCTGAAAATGCTTTAATTTTTCGTCTAAAATCTCTGGGAGTGGCTGTTTCAAAGATTGATTTTGCAAAACATGGTTATTATATTGATAAATCAAGATTTTCATTGGGAGCGATTACTGAATATTTATTAGGTTATTATTATTTGCAGGGTGCAGCTTCTCAGATTCCTGTTGAAGTGCTAAGTCCAGAGCAAAATGAGTTAATTTTAGATTGTTGTGCTGCTCCTGGTGGCAAGACTTCTCAAATTTCGCAGTGGATGGATAATAAAGGGATTGTTATTGCTTTGGAAAAGCAAAAGCATAGATTGCCTGCTCTGAAAAATAATTTAGAACGCATGGGGTGTCAAAACACGATTGTATTTCATATGGATGCATTGAAATCTGATAAACTTAATCTTAAGTTTGATAAAATACTGCTGGATGCTCCTTGTTCTGGTAATTTTATTACAGAGCCTGATTGGTTTGAAAAGCATAGAAATATTAACACGATTAAAAATAGGGCAGAATTGCAAAGGGATTTATTAACAGTATGCATGAAGGTATTGAAAAAAGATGGTATTTTGGTTTATTCAACTTGTTCTTTAGAGCCAGAGGAAAATGAATTGAATATGCAGTGGCTGTTGGATAATTTTAATGTAAAATTTGAAAAGATTAATACTATCGGCGACCAGGGTTTGACAAATATATTTGGCCAAAAGCTCGATAAACAAATCCAGAATTGCAAACGTTTTTGGCCTCATAAAACACTCACAGAAGGTTTTTTTATTGCAAAGGTGAGAAAATTATGAAAGAGTTTATTGAAAAGTTTGGCAAAGAGAAGATAATTAATGAGGCAGATATTATGCAAATTCGCTCAGATTTCTACTTAGTTTCATCAAACCTGCAGAAAATTTTGCAGCAAACTGCGCATACAACGTCATTTATTGGCATTTACTTAGGAAAAATAAAGAGAAATTTCATCCCAAGCCCTTATCTTCTTAAGGAATTGGCCGGGGTTTCAAAAAACAAAGTAACAGTTAATGATAAAGGCGCATGGATGTTTATTTGCGGCAAGCACATTTATGCAAGAAGTATTACTAAGTTCAATCCAAAGCAGAAATTAAATGATTTGGTTCTGGTTCTTAATAAGCATAATGAGTGCCTGGGTTATGGCAGAATTATTAACAAGTTTGATTCTAAGAAAGTTGCAGTTCAAAACGTTTTTGATATTGGCGATTTTGTCAGAAGAGAAAGAAAAAAATAGTTTTATTCTGTTTCTTGATAAGATTTGCTGAGTAGTTCTTCTCTTGGTATTATTCTTGTTTTTGTTTTTTCGTGATCGCTTGTTCTTTTAGGTAATTTTTCGTCATCAGTAGAATCTAATATTAATAATTCAGAATCTTCTCCTTCTGTGTCTAACGCGGCTTCAAGTGATTCTATAATAGGCGATTCTTGTAATGGACTTGAAGAAACAACATTCAGTTCTTTTTTGGTGTATATTAAGAACTTATTGTTAATACGAATAGAATGATAATTGGGATATGTTTGAATAAGTGTTACAAATTTTGCAATATCTTCTCTATTATCAAGTCCTAATGCCAAAGCTTTTGTATCGCATCCTAGTTCTTCTAAAGCAGATTTTGTGAATTTAAAAAGCAAAAAATAACTAGTTCCCTGTTTTTGGATAGTTATGCTGCTTTTGTTTAATACATTTGTAGTATATTTTGAATCTCCGCTCATTAATACCCCTCCAATTACGGCAATTAATTATGTTCTATTTTTAAAGCTTGCTGTATATTCTGTACTTTAATTAAATATATAAATAAGAAACCCTTCTTAGATTAAATGAAGCCATGGATTGTTAAATATGCTCCTAAGTGTTCTGAGGATATTCCGCAGTCTAAGCCAGCTTTGTCTTTAAGGTCTTTTATTAGGGGTTTTAAAACTCAAAAAAAGAATGCCGTTTTGCTGTATGGTCCTTCTGGTTCTTGTAAATCTTGCGCAGTTCATGCTTTGGCTAATGAACTTGATTTGGAAATTATTGAGGTTAATGCTTCTGATGTTAGAAATGCAGACCAGATTAATGAAAAATTAGGCAATGCCTTAAAACAGCAGTCACTGTTTTCTCAGGGCAAGATTATTTTGGTTGATGAAATTGATGGTTTGTCAGGAAACAAGGACAGGGGGGGCGTTCCTGCCTTAACAAAACTCATTGCAAACAGTGCTTTTCCTGTGGTTTTGACTGCTAATGATCCTTTTGATAAAAAATTTAGTTCTTTGCGGACCAAGTCTTTAAAGATTGAATTTCCAGGTCTAACGCATATTGTTATTTTTAAGATTTTAAAGAATATTTGCAATGAAGAAAAAATAAAATTTGAAGATTCTGCCTTGAAATCTTTGGCAAGACGCGCAGGCGGGGATTTGCGCGCTGCAATTAATGATTTACAGTCTTTGACTCATTCTAAACAATTAACTAAGGAATCTGTTGATTCTTTGTCTGAAAGAAATCAGATTGAGTCTATTGAAACTGCTCTGATTAAGGTTTTTAAAAATTCTGACCCGCTTATTGCTTTGTCTGCTTTTAATAATGTTAGTTTGGATTTGGATAAATGCTTGTTATGGATTGATCATAACATGCCTTATGAGTATACTAATCATTCTGATTTGTCAAGGGCTTTTGATTGTATTAGCAGGGCAGATGTTTTCAGGGGCAGAATAAGAAGATGGCAGCACTGGCATTTTCTTGCATATGTTAATATGTTGTTAACTGCGGGTGTTGCTTGTGCAAAGGATAAGAAGTATAAATCCTCGATTAAATACGAGCAGACTCGGCGGTTGTTAACGATTTGGCAGGCTAATATGAAGTATGCTAAGAGAAAGGCTATTGCTCAGAAGATTGCCGGCAAGACTCATTGTTCTGCTAAGAGGGCTTTGCAGGATACTCTGCCGCACATAAAGGCAATTTTTCAGAATAATACTGCTATTTCATCTAAATTAGCTGATGAATTTGATTTTGACCAGGATGAAATTGATTGGTTAAAGAGTTAATTATATATACTAGAATTTTATTAATATCTAAAAAGGTGATATCAATGGCTAGACAACAAATTCCAGGCGCAGACCTTTATAAAAGGAAAAGCGGTTTATTAAAATGGATTATCATTATCGTAATAATAATCGCTATTCTGTGGTATCTGAACAATCAGGGTTATATTAACATTCCTTGGTTTTGAATCAAAACTTATTTAAATCGATTATCTTTCTCTTTTTCTTATGTCTAAATATGAAGATGTTGTTAATTTGGCTTTGAGAAGGAGTATTTTTTTCCCTTCTAGTGAGATTTATCCTTCTGCTCCTGCAGGTATGTTTGATTACGGCCCCTACGGAGCTTCTATTAAAAGAAAAGTAGTGGATATTTGGAGAAAAGAATTGGTTCAAAAGGAGAATTTTTTAGAAATTGAAGGGGCGCAGATTATGCCTGTTGATGTTTTCAAGGCTTCGGGTCATTTAAAGAGTTTTAATGACCCTATAGTTAAGTGTTCAAAGTGTAATTCTATTTATCGTGCTGATAAGTTATTGGGTGAAAAAACAGGCAAAGAATTTCCAGAGGCAATGCCTGTTGAGGAGTATGATAAGGAGATTAAAGCCAACAATATTAAGTGTCCTAAGTGTAAAGGAAGTTTAAACAAGACTGTTTTGTTTAACTTGATGGTTAAGGCAGAATTAGGGATTAAGTCTATGGTTGATTGTTTTTTAAGGCCTGAAACTTGCCAGTCTATTTTCCTGGATTTCTCTAGATTAAACAAAACTATGCGGATAAAACTTCCTGTCGGTATTTCTCAGGTTGGTCGTTCTTTTCGTAATGAAATCTCGCCAAGGCAGACTTTGTTAAGGTCTGTTGAGTTTTCTCAGATGGAGACTGAAATCTTTTTTGATCCTGATAAAATAGATGTAATTGAAAATTTTGACGAGGTTAAGGATTATGAAATTAGTATCCAAAGGCAGGGAAGTCATGGTGTTGAATTGATTAGTGCAGGTAAATTAGTTGAAGATAAGATTGTTTCTGGTAAGTTAGTTGCGTATTATTTGGCAAGGGTTCAGCAATTGTATGAAAAATATGGTATTCCTTTGGATTCAATGCGTTTCAGAGAGGTTTCTAAGGATGACAGGGCTTTTTATTCTAAAGAGACTTGGGATTTTGAGGTTAAGACAAGTGTTGGTTGGCTTGAATTGATTGCTAATAATTATCGTACTGATTTTGATTTAAAAGGCCATATGCAGGCTAGTAATCAGGATATGCAGTATGTTTATCCCGATGGCAAAAAATTAATTCCTCATGTTTATGAGATTTCTATAGGTGTTGACAGGACTTTTTATGCTGTTTTAGAGCATTCGTATAAGGAAGAAAAAAAGAAAGATGAAAAACGGATTTTTCTTTCGCTTCCTTCTGGCTTGGCGCCTATTAGCGCAGCTGTTTTTCCTTTGCTGTCTAACAAGCCGGAGATTGTTAAAAAATCTAAAAAAGTTTATGATTTATTGAACAGCTGTTATGAGGTTTTTTTTGATTCTTCTGGGAGTATTGGTAAAAGATATGCTAGAATGGATGAGATTGGTTGTCCTTTTTGTATTACTATTGATTTTGATAGTTTGGAAAATGATGATGTTACTATACGAGAGCGTGATTCCACAGAGCAGAAAAGGGTTAAGATTAAGGATTTGCAGAATGCTTTGTTTATGCTTGTTACAGGCATGAAGAAGATTAAGGATTTTTGAACCGAAATCCTTTTAAACCGTCTTTTTTTCTATAGTCGTATGGGACGTTAGCTCAGCCTGGGAGAGCACACGGCTGAAGAAGTCATCACCTGAAATTTTGTTTTCAGATACCGTGGTGTCGAGGGTTCAAATCCCTCACGTCCCATTCCTTTCTAGAACACTCCTGTCACAGTTATTATCTGCGATGCAATCAAGTTAAAAACAAGCATTACTATTAATGCTAAAATAACATATAATATTGTGCTTCGTATTAAATTCTTTCCCAAACTGTTTTTTTCTTGCAGTCTGTCTTCTCCGTTTTCTATTCCATTTGCTAAAATAGTTAAGATGTATACTATTTGGAAAACATAAACCCCAACCACTAATTGAAAATAATAGGTTGGGATTCCGTCTCCAAAAAGAGATGCAATTTGGGCTATCCTGTCACCGACTCCAGTGGTTCCTAATTGCTGTATGTTAGCAGAAAGTGCAGATAAAATATAAGTTATCATAGAGGTAATGCCGATTACTATTCCTGCTATTGCAGGCGCCATGAAAGCGATTTGTGATTTAATGTCAGATAATATGTCTGCAAGCAGGTCTTTCAAACGTTCATTGACTCTATGAATCTCCTTGATATATCTGGCAACATTCAGTAATGCTTGGGCAGCTATTTTTGGTCCTTTGTTTATGCTTTCTATTAATACTTTCATCGAGCTTCGTATTACTTCTGATGGGAAAAATACTATTGCTCCTGATTTAGGATTAAATATTGCTTGTTTTACTCCCATTCCTAGTTTGCTTATGTTTGTTGCAACCAGCTGGAAAAATCTTCCGCTTACAGTGTCTCTTAGCATTATTGCTACTTTTGAGAATGCAGTTTCAGCTGGAATGCCGTCTCCCAGCCTGTTTCCTAGTTGAAATAATGCTGAGGAGAATTCGTTTTCTAGTTTGCGTGTTTTTTCTCTTATTTTTATTACTTGTCCGCTTCTTAGATGGTAATAGAGTCCAATGCTGAATGCTAGTGATATCGGAAATAACAGGCTAATGATAGATGCTCCCAGTCCATATGGCCCGACTATTGTTCCTGGGAAGTTTAGGCTTTCGCGGTATCCTAATAATTTGAATCCTAGAAAAAAGTCTATTTCATAGAGAGGATTAATCCAGTGAATTATTACTGGAAGTAGGGCAATTATTAAACATACAAGACCTATGAATCCAGATATAATCAGCGGATTTATCTGCAAGTCGGTTTTTCCAACACGTATTACTATGTTTTTGTATTTTTTTAATTCAGGGTTTAGTTCTGTTATGTCTGTGTCTCCATAGCCAGTTGGTCTTTTTGTTAATATTTTTCTGGTGAAAAAGTAAACAACAATGGGCAGTATAACATTATAGATGGCAGCTATATGCCACCATCTTATGTTTTCCATAAAGCTCACAACCAAGGGCAATACAACTAGGCCTAGTATTGGCAGGACTATTCCCATCATGTGCAGCATTGTTATTGGTGATTTTAGATTTTGGGCATAATGAAGCATTTTTTCATATGTTTGTTCTAGTATTGTGTCTAACGATTTTTCTAGTGTCAGAAGTCTTCTTTCTTCAGAGCTTTCGTATAGTGATGATTCGATTAAATGAAATGCTTCTACAAATTCACTGTTCCATTTTCTCCATGTTTCTAAATAGCTATCAAGGGATTCTTTTACAGATTCATGAACTCCTGTTTGCACATTCCATATTATTTTTTTTAGGTCAAGTGATAGTGGTGCTGCTAAATGTTCTGAAGCAAATTCTACTGCATTTTCAAGATTTGAAGTATGCCTCATGTATGTGACTACATAAAAAATGCAGAGAACCATCTGATTGCTTGCTTTCATTCTCCATTTGTTGGCAAGGTATTCTGGGAATTTCTGCAGGACAAATATTAATGCGATTCCTGTGAAAAGGAATAATAAAAGGAAGAATATTGAACTTAGTACGAATAAGCTAAAAACCGCTCCTAAAAAAATAAAAATAATCGGAAAAATAATTGATAATGATATTATTCCTGTGGGTGTTGTTTCTAGGTGGCAGATGTTTATTGATTCTTTTAGATTCATTGATTTTTTTGGGCTTACTTTTATTTTTAGTATTTTTGATGAGAAATTGCATGCTTTTTCGTAATAGTTCATTTGGCCGGGCATTGCTTCTTTTTTAAATGCTTTGTATTCTCTTGTTATTACTTGTTTGGTTGGCAGTGTTTTTAGTTCTAGTTGTTCTTTTAGTCTTTGTTTGTATTTTTCTACAAGTCCTTGAATTTGGTCTGAATTCATTCTTCTTCGTATTTTTTGGTGTTTCTTTTTAGCCATTCATTCATTTTAAACAATATTTTTTTTGAATCTAGTTTTCCTGTTTCTTCTGTTACTTCATCGCTTATTTGGTGGAATTCGTCATTTACTAATACGGTAAAGTCTGCTTCTAATAATTCTGGTTTTTTGAGTTTTTCAGAGTATTCAAATAGGTTTTCTTTGATTTTTGCGCGCAATTCTATATTTTCCCATACTGCATCCCAGTTTCCTGCCCATTCTTTTACATTTCCGGCGATGGATTTCAGGACTTCTGAGTCTCCGTTTAATAAATCAGGTGTTGGCACTAGTTGGTCTGTTTTGGCGTCGTATTTCATTAGGTCAACAAATCCCGCTTCTCGTAATGGGTCGTTTTCCCAGTGTTTTCTTACTTCTGTTATTTGTGTTATTCTTCTCCATTTATGCAGTCCGTCTGGGCTTCTGATCGGGTTTGCTATGATTATGATGTCTGTTGCTTTGAATGATGTTTTTGGAACTCCCAGGTCATTTACTACTCTGTCAAATACTCCGTACGGTGAATCCCCGTGTATTGTTCCTGCTACCACGTTGGCTAGGGCGCCTACTCTCATTGCTTCGTAGAGTGCTTTTGCTTCTGTGCTTCTTACTTCTCCGACTATTAAGCTTGAATCTCCTAATCGTAATGTTGTTCTTATTCCTTCATCTGCTGTTACTTCTGTGCTTCCTCGGGTTAATGCAGAGGCTACTTTCATTGATTGGATGTTGTACTCTAATTTACGTAGGGCGTCTGTTGGAAGTTCTAGTGTGTCTTCTACTGTTATTATTCTTCCTTTTCGCATTATTTCTACCATTATGCTTCCGAGAAAGCTTGTTTTTCCAGAGCTTCTTGTTCCTGCGATTAGAATTGTTCTTGCTCCGTCTATTAGAAAGCTTATTAGTCCTGCTGCTAATGGTGTTATCATTTTATATTTTATAAAAAGTGGCAGAGTCCAGGGCTTTCCTCTGTGCCTTCTTAGAGCATATGCCAGTCCTGTTGGATTTAGTGGCGCAGTTATGGCTGCTACTCTTGCTCTGGCTTGTGGCAATCGCAATTCCGTGTCTAGAATTGGGTTTGCTTCGTCTAGAGGCCGTCCAGAGATCATCCTGAGTTTTGAGGCCCAGGACTCTGCTTCTGTGGGGGTTGGGATTATGTTTGTTATGCAGTCTCCATATTCTCCGTGTACTATGAATAATGGGATTCTTCCCATTGGGCTGTTTATTGTTATGTCTTGTATTTGCTCGTCTTCTAATAGAACTTCTATTAGTCCGAATCCTACTGTGTATCTGACCAGAATTTGGGATAGTTCTTTTTTTTCTTTTTCTCTTAACTTTATGTTTCTGTATCCTGCTAATTCGTCAAGAAGGTCGCTTCCTATATTTTGAAATACTTGGCGCATTCTTTCTGGGTCTGTGAATTCTGTTCTTTTTGGTTTGTGTTCTGCCAGTATTTTTCTTGCAGCATCTAGTATTTCATATTTTTCTTCGGTTAGCTTGAATTCCGGGGGTACTATGTGGTATAGTGTTTGCACGCTGTTGGGCATTTGGAATATTGTTACTTCTGTTTCTCCTATCATGTAGCTGTCTAATTGTTCTGCGTCTGATGGGTATGCTGAAAGCAGTTTGGTGTACATGAAATCGGGTTTTATTATTGGCATGAAGATTTTTCTGTAGATTTCTCTGCTGCCTTTTTTGTGTTCTGTTATGTCTTCTTTTGCTTTTTTGAATAATTTAGTTTGTTCCAGGGAATGCATTATTTGTTGTGTTTCTTGCAGGAATTCTTGTATGCATGTTTTTGCTTGCCGTGTTAGTGTTGTTTTTTTAAGTATGCTTTGTTCTGTGTAGGCAATTTTTCTTAGGCTCAAGTATGCATCTATTGGGCTTGTTTTGAGTTCATTGAAAATAATATTTTGTAATTCAATGTATCTTGGTCCCGTGTATGTTTGGCATTCTGGCTTTATTATTCCTGTTTTTTGTTTTGTTATTATTTTATAGAGATTGGCTATTTCTACTAATAGTTCTGTTTGTTCATTGTCATATTCGTAATCTCTTTTTTGTTCGAGTATTATTTTTGTTATTGTTCCTGCTTCTGCTATTATATCTATCACCAGTGCCATTGCCCTTGGTTCTTCTTCTATTGATGGAAAATATTCCAGTGCTTCGCAGTTAATTCTGAGTGTTATGTCTTCCCCTTCTCGTATTACTTCGTAGTTAGCCATTATTCTTCTTCCTCTTTCATTTTTTCGAGGGCTATTTCGATTAAATGTGATTTGTTTCGGTATTTTTTTTCTTTAGAAATCCTTTTTTTAATCCATTTGATTAATTCTATATCTACTGTTGCGGATATTGTTTTTTTCATCTTTTATACATATAAAAAAACAATACATTTATATATCTTTTCATAGTTTTTATTATAAAATATATTTTGCAATATATTTACTGCTCAAAATCCAGCACTACTTCATTATAGTTACACAATTTTATTACTTATTGAATATTTGATTTGAAAATGGTTGAAAAAACAATGTCAAGGCGCTCATTATTTCCTAAAAAGCAGCCAGCCCAAGAAGTGCCTAAAATGCCTTCTGTAACTAGTACTGGCCTTGCAGCCAGATTAAGGATTTATGAAGGCAGGTATAGCGAGTTACGAAAGAACCTGGTTGTTATTGAGCAAAACATGCTGTCGCATCATAAGAAAACTAACAGGGATTTAAAAGACATTTATTCAGAGATCAGCGAGCTTAGAAGGACTATTAACGATATCCAGGATAATATCACCAGGATTATTCGGGAATTAAAGCTTTTGGCTACCAAATCTGAAGTTAAGGTGCTGGCCAAGGTCATTGATTATTTGGATCCTGTTAAGTTTGTTCGTATTGACCATATTGAGAATATTATTAATGATGTTATTGATGCAAGGGAAGAAAAAGAAGAAGATAAAGAAGAATCTATACCAAAACCGGCGAAAAATACGTAATGTTTTTCTGGGCTTCTAAAAAGCCCTGCTTTTTAGAAAAATTTATAAAACTATATTGTAATGTGTTGATTAAAAGAGTTGATATTGATGAAATTAGGTGATTTGTTTAAGAAAGCGAAAAAACAAGAGGATGTTCCTCCCCCGCCTTCTTCTTCTGCTTTGCCTATTGAGCAGGTTAGTAACTTAAAAGCCCAGGGGTATCCTAATGACCAAATTATTGATTATTTGAAAACTCAGGGTTTTTCTTCTGCGCAGATTTATGACGCGATTTCGCAGGTTGAGGCAAGGACTCCTGCAGAGCCTTTTTCTCCTCCTGTTGCTAAGACTCCTGCACCGAGTTTTGCTCCAGAGTCAAAAGCTCCGGATAATACTGAGGAGATTGTAGAGGCAATTATTGATGAAAAGTGGAGAAGCATTTCTAAAGATTTAGTCAAATTTAAGGATTGGCAGGATTCTTCTGATTCTAGGTTGGATAAATTGGAGCAGGGGTTTAAGGATATCAGAGCAGATGTTGATAGTTTGCATAGGGCAATTATTTCCAAGATTAGCGATTATGATAAGAGTTTGATGGATGTTGGTACTGAAATCAAGGCAATGGAAAAGGTTTTTTCAAAGGTTTTGCCTGACTTGACAGAATCTGTTTCTAAACTGTCTACTCTTTCCAAGAAAGAAGCTGTTAAAAAGAAAAAGATTAAAAAATAATTTTTTTTAGTAGAACTGATGTATATGTTATTCCTTTTTTGGTTGTTCTTTAGGTGATAATGATTCTGGTGGTGTTCCTGCAAGTCTGGATATTGTGAACATTGCTATTAAAAATATTAGCGCAACTCCTAATACTTTTGGGTTTACAACTGTTTGCCAGAATCCTGTTTCTTCTGTTGGTGCGGTTTCTTCTGTTGGTTGGCCTAGTTTGCTTATGAATCCTTCTCTTTGCGAGACTACTGTTGCTAATGAGCCGATTCCAATTATTAGTGCTAATGCAATCACCCACCATACTATTGTTTTGGAATAATGTGATTTTGTTACTACTTCTGTTATTGTTCCTTCTGATACTCCTAGTGCTTGATATGATATCAGTAAAAAGATTGCAAAAATCATTAATAGTATGAACCATGGCGCCATCATGTTGATTGTTCTTGTTGCTATTGGCGACATTAATGTCATTATTGCTAATAAAAATGCTATTAAAAAAGCCATTCCTTGTTTTTCTTCAAACCATTTCATCCTGCTCAGGAATGCATAGACTAGTATTATAATTAACAGAAATGGAAATATTATGTCAAATTTTGCTATCAATCCAATATCCAAAGGTGTTGCCATTTTAATCTCGGAATAATTGTTTGCCGAATTTCTCCAGATAATCTTTAACTTTGTCTCTTATTCTGTCTCCAACATCTTTTTTCTTTGCAGTTATAAACCATGTTATCAGAGCAAACATTAATATTACTATAACTAATGCTCCTAATTGTGGGTCATCTAAAAAGTATAACCAATTTGGCCATCCTGTTTGAAAATATCCTGCAGATCGCGCAAATATTACTCCGATTAATACGAGCGATATTAATGCTACTATTCCTGTTGCGAGGTCTCCTAGTTTAACTGGTTTATTTACTATGAATCCTAATAATATCATTGCCATTAATATTATGAATATAACTAAAACCACTGAAGGAAGAGAATTATTTATTATTTGAACAACATCATATTCTGCAGGTATGCTTCCTGTTATGTGCGGAACAAGTACTAATAATGTTATTGCTAGTGCTACAACTACTTGTTGTTTTAAATCTTTTAAAATTTGAACATTTTTCATTACTGCGAATAATACTGTAAATATTAGAACAAATGGGATTAATATGTCTAGTATTCCTGCCATTTGTAAGTAATAGAATAAATTTCTGATTTCATCAAGTATTAATACTTGGAACATCATTTATTTTTTCCTCCGCCAGGTGTTTCTGTTTGCCCTTTTGTCATGAACCATATGAATAATATTACTCCTATCATTAATAGTACTGCTGCAACTGCTGTGCTGCTCCAGAATTGTGATACCCAGCTTACTGCTATTTCAAGCCATGTGTATCCTGCGTCTGTTTTTAATGCATTCAAGAACAGGGCAATGATTGCTATTGCTACTACTCCTAGGAATACTTGTTGTGGTCTTCCTTTTAGCAGTTCGTGTGCTTCTCCTTCTTTTGTTACTACGCCGATTAAAACCATAAAGAATACCAGCAAGGTTAGTACTACTACCATTTGGCTTGATATTAGTGTTATTGTTTCTACTAGTTTTGATGAGGCTATTACTAAAAATGCTATTGCAAATGCCACGATTGCATTTAGGTTTTTGCGGGGAACATCTTGTCCTTCTATTTTTTCTGTTCCTAATGCTCTTGTTCTTTCTAGTATTGCAAATACTAGTGTAAAAATCAGTAAAAAGGGGATTACTACTTCATAGATTCCCATTTTTTGTAAGAAGAGTATTACATTTCCTAAAGGAGTTACTTCTGCCATTTTCACCTTTTTTTCATTTATGCTTTTATTTACCTATTAACTATATATAAACTTTTCGTTAGTTATTCTACCGATACCTTTATATTATTTAGGTATATACTCGAGTATATGATTAACAAGAAGGCTTTTGCAGATATGCGCAAGGAATTAGAGAATTTTGATTTGTTAAGAGAGGATTTGATTAAAATATCCAGGGATATTCTTAAGATTTCTAAATCTGCAATTTATGAAATTCATAGAAACAGTATGTCTTCTGCAGAGTCTAATCTTAAAAGTGCAAAAAAACTGATATCCAAGGTTGAAGCTTTGATTAAAAAAGATCCTTTGTTAGCTTCAGTAGGCGCTTATCATGAGGCATTAGAGGAATATGTTGAGGCTGCTTGTTATTTGGGTTTTATGAAGAAAAAGAAATTGCCAACTTCTAAAGAATTGGGTGTTAGTACAAAAGTTTATTTGCCTGGTGTTTGTGATTTGGTCGGTGAACTTGTTAGAAAGGCGATTAATTCTAGCATTGATGGTGATTTTAATACTGCAAAGAAGATTAAGGATTTTGTTGCTGATGTTTATGCTGAATTAATGATGTTTGATTTTAGGAATATTCCTGCTAGACGAAAATTTGATTCAATAAAATATGGATTGGAAAAATTAGAAACATTGATTCTTGATATTAAGCTTAAGAAGAAGAATAAATAGTAAAACTTTAATATTTATTAGCTTTTATATGCGGTATAAGGTGTCTTTTATGAAAAAATTGTTTATTGTTTTTGTTTTATTTTTGTTGGTTGGTTGTTCTGGCAAGCCCACTGTTTCGGGCGTTAAAACTAAAGGCGGGGTTGATAATATGGCTAAGGTTTTGTTTGTTATTGCTCATGAGAATTTTCAGGATACTGAATTTTTTGTTCCTAAACAAATTTTGAGTGGTCATGAGATTATTATTGCTAGTTCTGATACTTCTCCTGCTAAGGGAATGCTTGGCGGTGAAGTAATTCCAGATATTACTATTGAGCAGGCATTAGAGAGAATTAATGAGTTTGATGCAGTTATTTTTATTGGCGGTTCTGGTTCTAAGGAATATTTTGATAATCCCGCAGCTCACAAGATTGCGCAGAATGCAAAAAATGTTTTAGCAGCAATTTGTTTGGCTCCGATTATTCTTGCTAATGCAGGTGTTTTAAAGGAAAGGCGGGCTACTGTTTGGGATGACGGCAGGTATACTCAAATAAAAATGCTTGAGGATAAGAGTGTTGGTTATAAGAATGAGCCTGTGGTTGTTGATGGAAAAATAGTTACTGCAAGCGGTCCTGATGTTGCTAAAGAGTTTGCTGAGAGGATTAAAGATTTGATTGAGTAAAGCTTAAATACTGTATTCTTTTCTTTTTCTTTATGAATAAGACTTTTTATCGGTCTCATACGTGCGGAGAATTGAATAAATCTCATGTTGACAAGTCAGTTGTTATTAGTGGCTGGATGGACTCTTTGCGCATTCAGGGAAGAATAGGTTTTTTATTATTGCGGGACCGTTATGGTATTACTCAGTGTTTTTTAAATCCAGAATCAGCAAAGAAATTTCAAGGTCTTAAGAAAGAGTCTGTTTTGCAGGTTAAAGGAAAGGTTAATGCTCGTCCTAAGAACCAGATTAATGAAAAAATGAGTACTGGTGAAATCGAGCTTGAGGCTCAGGAAATTTTTGTTCTTAATGAAAGTGATGTTTTGCCTTTGGATTTAAAAAAAGCTTCAGAAGAAACCCGTTTGACTTACCGTTATCTTGATTTAAGGCAAAAGAATATGCAGAATAATCTTATTTTAAGGCATAAGTTAGTGAAATCAATCAGGGATTTTTTGTCTGATAATAATTTTATTGAGATTGAAACGCCGATTCTTTCAAAATCAACACCAGAAGGCGCAAGGGATTATTTGGTTCCCAGCCGGGTTCATGCCGGCAAATTTTATGCTTTGCCTCAGTCGCCTCAGCAGTATAAGCAGTTGTTAATGGTTGCTGGTTTTGATAAGTATTTTCAGATTGCCAGATGTTTTCGTGATGAGGATTTAAGGGCAGACAGGCAGCCTGAATTTACCCAGCTGGATATGGAAATGAGTTTTTTTCAGCAAGAAGATGTTTATGATTTGATTGAAAGATTAATGAAAACTATTTGGAAAAAGGTTCTTGGTATTGATATAACAATTCCTTTTCCTCGTTTAACTTATGAAGAGGCTATGAAAAAATATAAAAAAGATAATCCTGATTTGAGAAAGAAAAAGAATGATTATGCTTTTGTTTGGATTACTGGTTTTCCTTTGCTGGAATACAACAAAGAAGATGGGCGTTATTATGCTTTGCATCATCCTTTTACCAGTCCTGTTGCAGAGGATATTGATTTGTTGGAAAAAGAGCCTGAAAAAGTTAGGGCGCATGCATATGATTTGGTGTTAAACGGTACAGAGATTGGCGGCGGTTCTATTAGAATGCATCGTGCTGATTGGCAGAAAAGGGTTTTTTCAGCTTTGGGAATGTCTGAAACAGAGTATAAGTCTAAGTTTGGTCATATGCTGGAGGCTTTTAAGTATGGTGCTCCTCCTCATGGCGGCATTGCGTTTGGTCTTGACAGAATGGCTGCGATAATAACTGGCAATGAGTCTATAAGAGAGGTTATTGCATTTCCTAAGACTAAAAACGCAGAGTCTTTGATGGAAAATAGTCCTTCTAGTATTGAGAAAGAACAATTAGATGAGCTTCATTTGAGAATTAAATAGTTTTTTTTTGCAAAAATAATCTTTTTAAGTCTTTTTCTTTAAATTTTCTAAAAATTCCTTTTTAAACTCTTCAAACTTCCCTTCTTTAATCGATTCTCGGATTGATTTCATAAAGTTTTGTATCCAAAAAACATTGTGTATTGTTTTTAATATGTGTCCTGTTGGTTCTTTTAGTCGTGTTAAGTGATGTATGTAGCTTCTTGTAAAATTTTTGCAAGTAAAACAATCACATTCTTTGTCAATTGGAGAAACATCAAATTCAAAATCTTTTTTATCAATATTTATTTGTCCTTTATTTGTAAATAATGTTCCATTTCTTGCGGTCATTGTTGGATATCTGGAATCAAAACAATCAACTCCCATTGAAACAGCTTCTAAAATCAATTCAGGTGTTCCAACTCCCATTAAATATCGAGGTTTATCTTCTGGAACAAACTTAATTGCAGCAGAAACAGCACTAAAAGTCTCCTCTGCTGGCTCTCCAATGGCCAATCCTCCAAATGCATAGCCGTCAAAGTTTAAAGAAACAATAGCTCGTGCACAAAATTCTCTTAAGTCAGGATATATTCCTCCTTGAATTATTCCAAATAAGAGTTGTTTATTATTTTCTTTTGCTTTTGTGTTCTTTCCTTTTTTTATTCCATCATGATATTCTTTGCATCTTTTCGCCCAATCAATTGTTTTTAAAATCGATTCTTGTATTCTTTCTTTAGAAGAGCCGTATAAAGGCATGTCATCTAGGCACATTGCAACATCAGAACCAACTGTTTGCTGTATTTCCATGTCTTTTTCAGGGGTGATTAATAGTTTTTCTCCATGAAATGGGTCTTTGAAGTGTATTCCTTCTTTGGTTGTTTTTTCTAAGAATTTGTCAGAATACATCTGAAATCCTCCTGAGTCTGTGAAGATTATTCCATTGTAATTGATAAAAGAATGAATTCCTCCAGTCTTTTCAAGAACTTTTAGTCCTGGTTTAATTGATAGTATAAATCCATTGCATATTATTGCATTGCTTCCAGCTTCTTTCAGTTTTAGATTGTCAATAAATTTCGCAGCCCCTTTGGTTGCCACTGGCATGAAAAATGGAGTTTCAACTTCTCGATTATTTACTCTTAGTTTTCCTGTTCTTGCTTTTCCTTGTTTAGATTTGATTTCAAACATAGTATTATTGTAGTTTTGATTCTTTATAAAGATGTGTATACAGAAACTTTTTATATAACAGGACATTATTAAGTATCCATGGAAAGAGTTATTTTTAAGAACTCCCGAGGACTGAATTTAGTTGGAAATCTTTATTCTGCTAGCTCAAAAACAATAATTATTATGAGCCATGGTTTTACAGGTGATAAATCAGAATGGGGAAGCTTCGATAAGATTGCAGAAGCATTGCATAAAGAAAATTATAATGTTTTGGCTTTTGATTTTAGTGGTTCTGGTGAGAGTGATGATGATTCTTT
The DNA here is from genome assembly GCA_016929895.1 of Candidatus Woesearchaeota archaeon. Taxonomy (GTDB): domain Archaea; phylum Nanobdellota; class Nanobdellia; order Woesearchaeales; family ARS49; genus WJKI01. The sequence continues at coordinate 12,591 of JAFGHW010000015.1, read as the reverse complement.
AACAGTTGATAAAGAAGTGGATGATCTTAAATCTGCAATAAAGTATGTAAAATCTAGAGGGTTTACAAAAATAGGTCTTTTTGGGCATAGTTTAGGAGGCTTAGTCTCATTAAAAAATTATAACAATGATATCACAACAATGGTTTTAACTGCTCCAGTAACAAACAAAAAAGAAAATTATGGTAATAAAAAATTTAATTCTGAACAGCTTAAAGAATTAGAAGAAAAAGGTTACATAACTAAGATTAGAGATAAGGGTATTAGAAGAAAAATAATTATTGATAAACAAATGTTAAAAGATAGAGAAAATGTTAATCAAGAGGAGCTTTTAAAAAATATTAAGTGTCCCGTTTTAATAATTCATGGAGATCAAGATAAAAGTGTTCCTTTGGAGGATTCAAAAAATGCAATGCAATATCTTTCTAACGAATCAAAATTAGAGATCATACCCAGAGCAACTCATGGTTATGATTTTATAGATAAATTCATTGAATATACTATATCTTGGTTTACCAAGTATCTTCCTAAATAAAACCCAAACGTTTTTATACACTAACTTCTAATTTATTTTATTATGAAATTCCTTACTATTAAAGAAGCTATGAAAAAAAGAAGGGGCAAGGTGGCTTTAAGGGGTTGGGTTTATAGAGAGAGAAAGTCCAATGCTTATGCTTTTATTATTTTAAGAGACCATACTGATATTATTCAGTGTGTTATCGAAAAAAAGAATGTTTCTTCTAAAACCTGGGCAGATGCAAATAAATTAATCATTGAGAGCAGTATTGAATTAGAAGGCACAATAAAAGAAGATAAAAGAGCTCCGACTGGTTATGAATTGCACGTGTCTAAGCTGGACGTTGTTCAATTTGCAGAGAGATTCCCTATTGTTAAGGACCAGAGTCCTGAGCATTTGTTGGATAACAGGCATTTGTGGCTAAGGTCTAGGAAGATGACTGCGATTCTTAAAATTCGCAGCACTGTATTTGGTGCAATCCACGATTTCTTTCGGTCAAAGGGTTTTTATGAATTTCAGAGTCCTGTTTTTCAATCGACTCAGTCAGAGGGCGGCTCTACTGTTTTTGAAGTAGATTATTTTGGTGATAAAGTATATTTGGCTCAGACATGGCAATTGCAGGCAGAGGCAGCAATTTTTGCTTTAGAAAAAATTTATACAGTTGCCCCATCTTTCAGAGCTGAAAAATCCAAGACATCGAGACATTTGACAGAATACTGGCATGCTGAGATGGAGAAAACATGGTGCTCTTTTGAAGATCTTCAGGAATATGCTGAAGAGTTGATTAAGAATATTGTCAAGGCAGTGCTAAAAGAAAACAAGGAAGAATTAAAAATATTAAAAAGAGATACTAAGAAATTAGAGCCTATTGTCCAAAAAAAGTTTGTTAGATTAACTTATGATGAAGTATTGAATATACTCAAGAAAAAAGCCAAAATGAAAATAGATTGGGGAAAAGATTTAAGGACCATAGAGGAAGATAAACTTTCAGAATTGTATAACGTACCTATTATCGTGTCAAATTATCCTAAAACTGTTAAGGCTTTTTATATGAAAGAGCATCCAAAAAATCCAAAAGTTGTCCTGGGTTTTGATGTTATTGCGCCCGAGAAACATGGAGAGATTATTGGTGCTTCAGAGAGAGAAGAAGATATTAAGAAGATTAAGGAAAACTTGAAATGTGTTGGTGAAAATCCTAAAGATTATGAGTTTTATCTTGATACTCGACGTTACGGCAGTGTTCCTCATTCTGGTTTTGGTCTTGGCGTTGAAAGGGTTGTTGCTTGGATTTGTGGTTTGGATAATATTAAGGATGCTATTGCTTTTCCTAGGACTATGCTGCGGAAGAGTCCATAATCATATCAACGTCATGTTTGATACGTTTTTCAAAGTCTGCTATTTTTTCTCCTTCATTTTTTTCTGTGGATAATATTCTGATTAGTTCTTTTGTTATTTCTTTTTCTTTTTCAGGTTCAAATATTTTTAATTGGCCTGAATGTTCATTGATTAGTTTTGTTTCTATTTCTTCTGAGGAATTTTGTGTTATTTTTATTTCTTCGAATTCTTTTGTTTTTAGTCCTGTTGTGTTTTTCATTACAAAATATGCTCCTTTTGAATAAAGTTCTTCAAATATTTTTTTGAAATTTATTTCAGTTATTTTTCCTTTGCGCAGGCATCCTTCTAGTCTTAGTGTTATTATTGTATCTTCTATTGATTGGTCTTTGAATCCGTCGAGTATTTCCTGTTCAGCTTCAGAAGAGCTTTTGCCTTCGACATTTATTTTGACGCTTATTACCGGATTTGGTTCTATTTTCATTTGTTCTATTTTTTCGTTTTCAATAAATACAAAACCTCCTTTTCCTAGTTTTTCTAGTTCTGAGAAGCTGTTTGGCCATATTGGCCCGGGATAAACAATATTTTTGTATTCTGCAAAGTCTTTTTTGTCGATGATGTGCACATGCCCGCCCGCATAATAGTTAAATCCTTTTGGCAAAAGTGATAACGGCATTGAGTCCATTTCTGATAATTCTTTTGTTTTTAATTCTGTTATTGATGTGTGAAATAGGAAAATTTTATATCCTTTTTCCTTTTCAAGATTTTCCCTGAATAAGTCATAGTAATAATTTTTTTCAAGCCCTCCTTTTTTTCCGATTAATCCTGTGATTTTTATTCCTGTTTTAAGGTCTTCTGTGAATTTTAATTTTAGTTTGTTGTCTGATGATTCTCCTCTGAATACGTCTATGATTAGTCCTGCGCTTTCTAATACGTCCAGCATTGTTTTGCCCGATGGTGAAAAATCATGGCTTCCTGCTATGGCATATACTGGAATTTTTCTGTCTTTTAGTCGTTTTAATTGTTCTACAGCCAGTTTTATGCTGTCAATAGACGGCAGTGCTGTATTAAATAGGTCGCCTGATATTAATAAAAAATCTACACTTTTTGCAATGCAAAAGTCTATTAATGACATGAATGCTTTGTTATTGGTTTCTCTTAGTTTTGTTTCCCGCCAGCCGCCCAGATGGCAGTCTGCAATATGTATGTATCGCATTTTTTTCCTCCTTATGGTTTTATCCCGTTAAAATTTTGGATGTATTCTTGTTTTCCGTTTTTTACAAGCAAGTCAAAAAAAGGAATCTTGATAGGCATTGCAAAGTTTGCAAAATTAGAGCTTACTATTGCTTCTCCTTTGTCTAGCGATGCAATATTTCTGTCGTCTGTGCTTAAATCTTGTGATGCGCTTTCTATTAATGCTTGTCTTTCGGGTTTCATTTCAATGCCCAGGATTATTTTGGTGTTCATATTGGCTAATATTGTTCTGGGAATAAGGCTTGGTAATTGTGTTATTGCAGTTAGTCCGACTTTAAATTTTCTTCCTTCGCGCGCTATTGTTGAAAATATGTTGTGTCCTTTTTCAAGAACTTCTTTTCCCAGCACTCGCGGCGCTTCTTCTATTACTACTGATATGACTGGTTTTTTCTTTAGTTCTTCAAAATTATAATTTTTGTATCTGTCCAGAACCTCTGAGGCAATCAGGCTTCCGATTAGAATCTCGACGTTTTCGCTGAATTCAGAAGTATCCAGTATGACTGTTTTTGCGTTTTCTAGTGATTTGACTATGTCTTTTATTGTTCCTTCTCCCAGGTTCATGTCAAATATTCCTTTGCAGCTTATTGTTTCTTCGTGTAATTCTAGTTTTAGCAATTGCATTAGTCTTCTTTTGATAACTGCTATTGTTCCTTCAAAGAATTTTATATTTTCGATTTCTTTTTCGAGTAATATCGAAGATATCCATTCTTTTTTATATGCTTTGTAATAAGCATGCAGTGCTTGTGTTTGCGGGTCGCTCCAGTCTACTACTCCGTTGAAATGGTGCGGCATTAATTGTTTGATATTGAATTTTAAGTGTTTGCATCCTGGCGGTGGATTGCGCGGAGTGTAATAATCCACTTTTTCTTTTGCTTTTGCGTGGTCTTTCATTCCTAATTTGTTTCTTCCATAGTATTCGTCATGTGGGTCTAGCACCAGCATTCCGCAGTATTCTTTGTCAATAACACCCCATAATAAGTTGCTCATTAATACGCTTTTTCCTCTGCCTGTTGTTCCGCATATCAGGATATGGTGCGAAAATACTTTTTCCCCGTCTAGGTATACAGGAACTTCTAATTTTTTGCTTCCGCTTCGCAGGTCTCCTAAGTAGAGGGCATTTTTTATTTTCTCTGACATAAAACTAAAGTCTTTTTTGGTTACGTCTCTTACTTCTGAGAAAAAATTAGGCAGGGTTTTGGGGGCTGTTGCTTTTTCGTTTTTAATTGTTAATACATTCTTTAATTTTGACAGGATATATGTCCTCAATTTTGGGTCTATTAATTCAATTTCAGAATCTTCCTCAAGTCTTAGTCCTGAAACCAGTTCTAGATTTTGCTGGCTGAGCTGTGAGCCGTAAACAAGGTCAAATACCTGCATTAGTATTTTTCCTTCGCTAGTTTCTGCGATTAATAGTTCTCCTAGTTCTATTTTGTTCCCGCTTTTTTCTCGAACAAGAATATTACCAAATTCCCCGGATATCACCAGCCCCTTTGCCATTTTTATCGTCATATTTCAGGAGTTTTTAAGGATTTGTATGATAAAGTTTATATATGCAAATTATCTAGTCTTGTGTAATGGCTAGTTATCTAAAGAAAAAAAAGGTGAGAGAGGCTCTTGAAAGGGCTAAGAAATCTGAAAAGCATCAGCCTTTGTCTAAAGAAGAGGTTGTGGAAATATACAAGGAAGGGATTTCTTTTGGCGAGAAGATTAAGAGCTTTTTAAAGCCGTCATGGTTTGTTAAGGATATTGATGTTCCTAGCGAAAAGATAGCCAAAAAAGTATCGACGGTTAAAAGGAAAAAGAATGCTTTGCCTGCAAAAATAAAGATTAAGAAAAAGAAACCTGAAAAGGTCAAATCGTCTAAAAAAAGACGTGTAAACAAGAGAAAGAAAAAGTAATAGTCGAAAAGTTTATAAACTTGCTTTGTTTTAGTATGTAAATTCAGGCGTGTTATCGTCTAAGGGGGGATTATAATCTCCTAAAAATAAAAAGGAGGATGAGATACAATGGCAGAAAAAGTAGCAAAAGTTGGCGTCAAGAAAGTCAGCGGATATCTGTATTTTGTCGACAAGAGAGGCGATGTTTCCCGGGCTAAGATGGCTCGCGGAAGAAGAAAAGGAGCTAAAAAAATAGAGAAAGTTAAGCAAGTCGGCGTAAAAAAGACAAAAGGATATCTGTATTTTATTGACAAGAGAGGCGATGTTTCTCGGGCTAAGATGGCTCGCGGCGGTCGCAGAAGAAAGAAAGCCAAGAAAAAAGCTAAAAAGAAAAAATAAATTTTTTTTATTTATTTTTTATCTTGTTCTATAAAACAGAAAAGTATATAAAATGCAGTTTTTTTTCTTATTCTTGAGGTGGATTTAGGTGATTGACTCGATAAAAGGTTGGTTTAGTTCATTTTTGGGTATGTTTTTCAAAGCAAGAGGGGATATCAAATTAGGATTGTATGGTCCTCCGAATTCTGGCAAGACGACTTTGGCTAATAAGATTTGCAAGGATTGGCTTGGCCAGGAAATGGGTTCTATCAGCAATATTGCTCATGAAACAAGGGAGATTCAGATTAAGGAGCAGATTTCTATGAAGTCCAAGGACGGCAGAAAAGAGCTTTTGTTTAATTTGGTTGATACTCCTGGTATTGCTACTAAGATTGATTATGAGGATTTTTTAAAATATGGTTTGTCTGAGAAAAAGGCAAAAAAGCGCGCTAAAGAAGCTACTAAGGGTGTTATTGATTCTATCAAATGGCTTGATGATATGGATGCTGTTTTGGTTGTCTTGGATTCTGCAAAGGACCCGTATTCTCAGGTGAATATTACTATTATCGGCAATTTGGCTGCAAGAAATATTCCAGTTTTGATTATCGGAAACAAAAGTGATTTGAAAAAGGCGAATATTAAGAAGGTTCAGTCTGCTTTTCCTCAGTATGAGGTTGTGGGCATTTCTGCAAAGTATGGCAGGAATGTTAAGAAGTTGTATGAAAGATTGTTTAAGTTTATTGGATAAAAACAGATGGTGCATAAGTTGAAAATCAATAATGCGCGAAATTGTGAAAGCGAGAGAAGTGTTTTGCCTCTGTTTGCAGGGCAAACAGCATATAGCTTGCCCAAGAAAATTCAAAGAATTTTCTGGGCCCAGAAAAACTACGTTTTTCTTGGGCTTCTGGAGCTTGAACAAAGAGCGCTTTTAATCAAACCTTCAAAAATGCAAAGAATTTTTGGGGTTCCAAAAAACTTTGTTTTTTGTGAATTTTTTGAAAATTTGGGTGAAAAAAAAGATGGTGACTTTACAGTTTGTTCCATATACGGAAATTGAAGAGCTTAGCGCGATTGGAAAAATTAGGAAATTATTGAATATCGCAAAGCAGAATAAGATTGTGTTGCTTCAGGGGCGCTTGACAAAAGATGAAGAGACAGAGCTTATCAAGACTACGATGGAAGAGATTAATAAGGAGTTTAAGGGTATTGAGTTGGCAGTTATTGACCCGGCTCAATCAAGAACTTTAGATGGTTTTGCTAAGTTTAAGAATGATTTTTTTTCTATGTTGTTGGGCAATCGTTCTGGTTTTACTGTTATTGGTCCTGCCAGTATTGTTAAGTCTATTAAGAAGAATCCTAATAAGATAGAGTTGTTTACTGCAAAGAAAAGGAGGTCTGGGAAGAAATAAGATGCCTCACCAATGTGTTCGTTGCAATAAATTTTATGATGACGGCTCTGAAGAGATTATTAAGGGTTGTTCTTGCGGCGGTAAATTATTTTTCTTTGTTAAGGCTTCTAGGATAAAAAAACCGCAGGATATTGCAGCTAATCTTAGTGTTGAGGAGAAAAAGCAGATTGAAGAGGATATTCATGAGCTTGCTGATTTAGAGGACCCCGAGGCTCCTGTTATTTTGGAGTTAGAGTCTGTTAATGTCAAGCAGCAGGGCAAGTTTGAGCTTGATCTTGTGCGTTTATTCAAGGGCGACCCTTTGATTTTTCGTATTCAGGAAGGCAAGTATATTATTGATGTTGCTGAGACATTTAGACGTATGAGAAAGAAGTAGGTTTTCTATTTGTATTTTAGAAACATTTATATATTGGAATTGAATATAATTAAATAACATAATCAATTTTATAAAAAATTTTGAGGTGATATTTAATGGCTGAAGAAAAGGGCTTGACCTTGACTATTCTTGGCATGGTTTCTATTATAGGAATTATTGGTTTGGTATTGTTGTTTACTAAATTCCAGGCTACAGGTGCTATTGTTACAATGGCAGGATGTGATTCTCCTGCGACTCCTGTTTTAGCAGAGCCTGGTGTAAATCCCAATTTCCTGCCTATGTATCAGGAAGCAGGTTATATGTGTGTGCCAGGATTGGTTGATGATTTTGGCATGACTACTTGGTGTTGCACTCCGCCTGCAAATGTTCCTGTAGAATCTCATGGGCCTTCTGGAGAAGCTCCAATGACTGATGTTTCTTATTATGGATATGCAGGTTATAGAGACACTTTAAGTAAGAATATGGGTTAATTTTTTTCTTTTAACTTTATTTCTTATTTTATTCTTTGTCTATAATTATCTTTGCGATGTTGTTTATCGTCGTGGTCATTGCTCTTATTATCGCGCTTATTTCTTCGTTTTCTAGTTTTTTGCATTGAGTATATATTTCATGTCTTTTTCTGATGACAGAATCTGCGAGTATTTTATCATTATTGTGTCTTGCTTTCATTATGTCGAGATAATTTTGTTGTATTGTTTGGATTATTTGTTGGAGCTGCTTGTCTTTTTTCTTTGTTGCGATTTCGCTTATGTTTTTTATGTAGTCTGCAAAGTTTTCCAGGTTTACAACAAGATACCAGTATGAGAGTACTTCGCTTTTGTTTACTTGTAGTTGTTCTGCCAGTTTGTTGTCTTTTAATGCTCCTTTGAGCAGCCGTGAGGCAAGAAAATATAGTCTGTTAACATCATAATCCCTGAATTTTATGCTTTCGTGCAGTTTGTTTCCTTCAAATGATTTTATTGTGTCTTCTATCATGGTTCTTATGATTAGGTCCATTCTGTTTATTGTTTTTTGCAGGGATATTTCTTGGAGGTTTAGCAGGTCTTTGGCGATTATTCTCATTGAGGTTTGTTCTGAGATTTCTAATGCTACAAAGTCATGCAGTATTTTGCGTATTGCTTTTGTTTTAGAAGTAATATCTTCTCCTATTAGGGTTATTGTGCTGTAATTATTTAAATAGGCAGAGGTAATGTCCCTTTGTATCGTATCTGTTTCTTTTCCATCTATATTGATGGTTATTTCTCTTTTTTGTGTTGGTCTTTGTTCTTGTTTTGGGCTTATTATTAATTCTGTGTCTGATTTTGGGTGTATGTATAGTGTGTCTCCTTTTTTTAGATTGTTTTTAGATATCCATGATTTGGGCAGAGAAAGCGTATGGCTTGTTTGTCCTGCTTTAACTAGTCTGCGAATGTGCATTAAATCACCTCTTTGAGTACATACTAATCGTACTTAACGTATAGTATGTACGTTAAGTATATATAAATCTTTTGTCATTATATAGATTGTTATGAATAATACAAAAGGGCCTGCATTGTGAATGAAGTGCGCTTTTTGCAATGCTTGTCAAGGGCCAGGGCTGAGCGCAAACAACCCAAAACTAAATGCCTTGTCCCATTAACCCTTTATCAGTATATGATAATCGCAGGTGATCGCAATGTTAGAGAAACAGAGGAGAGGAACTTTGTATAATTTGATTAGACGAAGAAATAGTGTAACATAAATCACGCTGAAGGCGTTTTGAAAACACACCTGACCTCGTAACCAGGGGCGAGTTGAATCTCGCCCTTTTTAATGCTCTCAACCCCCTCAACCCAATGGCGCGTAACAATCAGATTTCTTGTGCAAACGCGCCCATTCTTTTTTTTGCGATGTCATAAGTGTTTGGTGCTTTATGAGTCTTAAAAATAAAAAATTGGTGAATAAATTTAAGGATTTTCTTAATTCTGTTTCTAAAAAAGATCGTGTTGCAGTTATTCATCATACTGACCCTGATGGAATTTGTTCCGGCGTCATTGTTTCTAAACTAGTTGAAAGATTAAGAAAAAAGAAAATTGATTTGCGATTAAATCAAAAAGGCAATGTTCACTATATTACTGATAAAACCTTAAAAGAATTGAAAAAGAAAAGGATTAATAAGGTAATAATAACTGATTTGACTGTCGACGAGTCTCCTAAAGGCGTTAAAAAGCTTGCAAAGTTTGCAAAAATTCTGGTTATCGACCATCATCCAATATATAATAATTTAAAATCTGAAAATATTGTGTTTATTAAATCGTCGTTAATCTCAAATGTTATTCCTGTGCGTTACTGTGCTTCTAAATTAGCTTATGATTTGGGAAATCGCTTGACTGATATTTCTGACTTGGATTGGGTCGCAGCTTCAGGCTCGATAGGCGACATAGCGACAGCTCCATTCAAAAAATGGTTAAAAAATGTTTTTAAAAAGTATAAAATTAAAATCAAAAAAGACTTGTTCAAGACTGCCTTGGGAAAAGTTGCTGTTTTGATTAGTTCTGCAGAGTCGTTTGACAATAAAAATACTAAACTTAGTTTTGAAATAGTATACAACGCAAAATCCTATAAAGATGTTCTTGTTTCTCGTCTAAAAAAGTTTCAAAAAAAAATAGATAATGAATTAAAATTTTACATTAAGAATATGGGGCGCTTTGCAGAGATTCATCGCGGAATTGATTTGATACTTTATGAAATTCAGCCCAAGTATAATACCAAGTCTCCGTTGTGCACTTTATTGGGCATTAAATATCCTCATAAGACTATTTTGATTGTTAATACTAAAAAGAATGTTGTTTCAATTAGTGGCAGAAGAGGTGATTCAAATGTCGCTGTTAATACTTTGCTTGAGAATGCTGTTAAAGGAATCCCTGATTCTAACGCAGGGGGGCATGTGCCTTCTGCAGGGGCAGTTGTTCCTAAAAAATATTACAAAAAGTTTAAAAAGAGAATAATCAATTTATTAGAAAAAAAGGTGTTTTAGCAATGAAAAAAAATGAAACCGCAAGGAATATTGGTTTGGTAGTTTTGTTTATCGTTTTGTTCATTGCTATTTTTGGTGCAGTATTGCTTTATCGTACTGCCACTACTGGTGATTTTGTTGATCCTTTTAATGCTAAGCAGTATGTTTTTGAAAAGCCGGCAATTCGGGATACAAGGCTTTTGTATTGTCCTGATGGCTTGTATCCTGAAATGGTTGGAAAAGGTCTTGAAGCAGCAATGAATGCCGGAAGAAAGTGCATTCCCTCGCCTTATGTTGCCGAATATCCTCATTTAAAGGAATATTATTGCTGCGAGCCTGTATTCAGGGACAGGTATGTTGACGAATTGCCAAGGCATCCTTACTAATTCTATTTTTTATCACAATAATTCTTTTATATTGTGTATTTATACTCTTCGGTTATGGGGCTTAAGGATTATTTTGATTCTGTGCTATGGCAGCAAATGCAGGATGAGCTTTCGAGATTGATTAAGCGTCCTGTTTATACATTGGATACTAATGGCAATCGTATTTTTGTTTCAGGTGAGTTTGCTAAATTATGTGTTTTGCTTGACCGTGATTCTTCTTGTTTGTCTAATGTCAAGAAGCATGTTGAAATAATTTCAGATGATGTAAAGCCTTTTTATTGTCATGCAGGTTTATTAAATTTGGCTGCCCCGGTTCTTTTTAATCATCGCCGTTTGGGCACTGTTGTTATTCCTGCTATTCGTAGTAATGAAGACCAGGTTAAGGATTTTTCTGAGCAGGAATTGTCTGATGCCGCAAATTTGATTGAGTCTGTTTCTCAGGACGAGCTGAAGTCTTATGGAAAGTTGTTGCGGTTTTTTGTTGGGGTCATGCCTGTCTTGTGTTCTCAGAAATTCAAGTATTCCAAGAAGATTTCTGAATTGTCTTTTATGCTTGATTTTGCCAATGCTACTGGTAATTGTATTGAATTGCATAAGCTTTTGGGTTCTGTTGTGGATTTTTTTGTTAAAAAATTTGATTTGTCTAATTGTTCCCTGTTTTGTTTGAATCACAAGGCAAGATATTTAACTAATGAGTCTACTAAAAATGTTTATGAAATTATCGAGTCTATTTCTAATGCGCATTTGAAGGCAAATCGAACGCCTTTGTGCACGTCAAGCATTAGCGAGGATTTGTTGTTTCAGGGAATTGACGGAATTGCTTCTTTTCCTGGTTTTTATCTTGCTCTGCCTTTTGTTCATGAGAGAGAGTTAATAGGTTTTGTCTGCATGTTTGCCGAGCATGATTTGAGGCCTGTTCTTGAGATTTCTTCTGTTGTTTGTAAAAAATTTATTCAGTCCTTGCTTAATGTTACTAAATTTTCTCAGGCAGAGAAGTCTGCTATTACTGATTCTTTGACTGGTTTGTATAATCGTTCTTATTTTGTGCAGTCTTTGAAAAGCGAATTAGTTAGGGCGCAGAAAGAGGTTAAGCCTACTTCTCTGATTATTTTTGATATTGATGATTTTAAATTGTTTAACGACACTCATGGCCATCCAGAGGGTGACCGTATTTTAAGGGAGATTGCTGATATTTCAAGGTCTTGTTTTGGTGATATTGATACTGTTTGCCGTTATGGGGGGGAAGAGTTTGTTGTCGTAATGCCTGATTGCAGTCCTGATGTTTCTTTGGAAAGGGCAGAGAAGTTAAGAAAGCAGATTGAGCTTGATGGTTCTTTGACTGTTAGTATTGGCTTGATTACTTCCTTGAATTCTTGTGTTTCTGCCGAGCATTTGCTTAAAGAGGCTGACAAGGCTTTGTATAAGGCTAAGCGTTCTGGGAAGAATAGGGTTGTTAAGTTTGTTATGGTTGATAAGAGTTTGGGTGTTATTGATACTGAAGAGGCAGGCAGTATTGGGAAGTCTTAGGCTCAGAAACAGATGTTGCGCTAATTGCCGGTGAATTTTTCTAATTATTTGTGTCGACCTGAGCGCAGCGAAGCCCAGAAAAACGCAGTTTTGATGGGTGCAGACAAGCTTTGCTTGGATCACATTGAGCAGCGAAAGAGGCTTCGCAGCATCTGTTGAGTATTTTATTTTTCTAGTGCTCTTACTTTTTCTGACAGTATTTCAAATCTTGTTTTGTGTTTCTTTTTGGCTTTCTTCGGCTCTTTTAGGTATGTTTCGAGTTTTTTGTTGATTTTGAATAGTTTGCTTATTTCTTTTTCATGCTGTTTTAGTGTTTCTTTTCTTATTCTCTCTTTTTCTCTTCTCAGTCTTTTCTTTTCTCTTTCTTGTCTCTTTTGTTCCCGCAGTATTCTCTTTTGAAGCAGGATTTTTTCTTTTTCTTTTCTCTTTTGCTCTGCTTTTCTTTGTTGTTCTTTTATTCTTCTCTCTTGTTTTAACTTGCGGTCTATTTTTCTTTCTTCTGCGAGTCTTGTTCGTTTTAATTTTGCTTTTCTTTTTTCTTCTTTTAGTCTTTGTTTTTCTCTT
>JAFGHW010000014.1 GCA_016929895.1 Candidatus Woesearchaeota archaeon | reverse complement strand
TTTTGGCACAAAGATAGGATAATGTTTAAAAAGAATGAAATAATTTATGTTCTTGCGCCCCTGTGGCTTAGTCTGGTAAAGCGCAGCCTTGGTATATAATACACAAAAAGGCTGAGATCGAGGGTTCAAATCCCTCCAGGGGCTTGAGATAAAAAATGAAAGCTTTAAAAATATTAATTGGGTCTATTATAATAGGATTAGGAATAGCCTATTTTTTAAACCTATTAAACTAATAAGGTCTATCATGGTAAAATACCAACAAAAATGCATGAAATGCAGGAAAAACTATGTACTTGTTTCTTCAAGGCAGAGATATGCAATATGCTATGAATGCCAAAAACAAGAACTAAAAGGAAAAATAAAAGACCCAAAAATGAAGAAGATGTTTGACATACCAGAAGAATTCTACATGAAAAACAGCTTTTTAAGAGACATAAAAATAAAATACCTCCAGTTTGGAGAATTAACAGAAAAACAAATAGAAGCATTCAAGAAAACAGTTAAAAAAATGAAGGAAGAACAGAAAAGTATATAAATAAAAAACCTATTATTAACGCAAAAGAGGCCGCGGCAAACAAAGTTTGCCTGGTCTCTTTTTGCTTACAAAAAGAGGTGAAAAAATGATGGGCCCTTATTTGAAATTAGAAGTCATCAGACTGCTTTACTTTGTGATTGGCTCACTAGTATTTTCAGTTATTTTCTGGCTGACACACAATTGGCTAAAAAAGAAGTAAGATGAAAAAAATATTTTTTATTTTGATTAGCTTACTTATTTTAGTAGGCTGCGGAGAAAAAAGCGGGATAATAACTTCGCAATCAGCAGAACCTGCATTTATCCAAACAGTCTATGAAGGCAAATGCGTAATGGATGAAGCGCCCTTATGGAGCATTCCCGGGGCTGCGGCAGAAGGAGCAGAAATCACAGCAACAATAACAGGAACATGCCAAGGAGCGCCAATCCTAATGCTGCAATACGCAATATGCCAAGAAACAGGAAGATATTTCTACGAAGTCAAACAAAATGAAAAACAAGGATGGGTAACATCCAGTTTTGTGGTTAAAGAATTGAAGGGAGTTAGTTCTTAAAAACCATATTCAATCCGCAAGCTATTTAAACTACGATTTAATATAAATAAGTATGGAATATACGAAAAAACTGGCTTTGGTAAAACAAATTGCAAAACAGTTAGGCATTAATCTAAAGGATGTTAAACTAGCGATTGCCTCTGATTCTGAAGAAGCTGTGGCGCAATCAAAAAATGGAGATATAACCGCTACTGTTTTGCCGGCGGGACATATTATAATTAATGGTCATAATAAACCAGAAATATTTATTGAAATAGTTGATTATAAAAAAGATAATGTTCCTGCAGGCGCAGAGTACAAAATCACAACAAATGTTTTAAACAATAGTGACTTTAGAATAGATGGAGATGTTCCTTATTTTTATAGTGGATCACAAGGCTTTATGCTTGATAAAATTAGCAAGAAAATCAGTAAGAAAAAAGTTACTAAATCTGTAAAATCACATTATAAACACGCAGCGGGAATATTTGAAGGAACTACAAATAGAAATATTAATAGTAGATTGCAACGAAACTTCGATATAGAAAAAGAAGAAGATTATCGGCCCTGCAATAGAAATACTACTTGGGACTTAAGTGTTGCTGCGAGAAAAGCCTATAATTCATCAGCAGTAGTTGACTCTATTCCAACTATTGCAATTTTGTTAGATGAACGATATCTTGGCGAAAGAAAAATACCTGTTAGTAAATTTGCTTTTGTTGAAATAGACACAAGAGAAGGCATAAAAAAATTGACAGAATTTTATATGACTAATTTACACAAAATTCCTGAAGAATCAAAAATTAGAATATTTACTGGCCATGAAACAGTAGAAGAAATAGAATCAAAAATGATTAAACATTTATTCCATCCAATTTCAACCAATATGTTCAAGAGTGGATTAGAATCTCAAGAAAAACCGCGCAGCCAAAAACTCCCTCACCCTTCTCGATTAGTGTCTTCAGGCGGGATTATATTTTTTGAAAATGAACGAGAAACATATATTTAATTCTAATTAAGAATAAACTACTTCTTCATCATCCAAATAAAAAACTAAATCTGCGTATTCGTAATAGCCAACAGACCATCTATCTCTTTTTCTGTCGATTTGAACTCTTATCGGCAAACCGCTTTCATGGTCAACCCACATATAAGCCAGAGTTGCTCCTTCGTCAAAGATTAAAACATCTGTCTGCATTCCCCTAATTTCCTTATCATACTCTCTGAAATAAATATTATCTCTGCCTTTATACTCCTTCAGCCAATCAACAGGAGTTTTAAAATAATAATCAGCAAAAGGCAAAGGAAACTTAATGCCTTCCAAAGGAGTGCAGGTTTTATCCCACGCAGTACTCTTGAAATACCTTCCAGAACAAACACCAAAAGTATTTGTAGTGCTTAAATCCAAATAAACAGTATCAAAAATATTAAGTCTAGACGTATCATAATCATAACCCAAATTCACATAATCTCCCAAGAAAAGCTTCATCTTGTTATTCTTCACAAAATAAGTAGAATCTGCTACTGAAAAACTATAACCAACTTCTGTTGATTTTTTAGCTTTTTCATAAATTTGTTCTGTCACAGAAAGTTCAGAAGTCTCTGTATCCGGCTTTAAAGGAGCTTCAGTATCTGCCGGAATAACTTCGTCACTATCACAGATTTTATTATCATTTAAATCAAGGCAGCAAGTCGTTCCAATCCTCATGTATTTATCAGGACAAACTACCTCTACAGGCTTCTCAACAATAACCGGCTCAGGAGCCTTGCAAGAAGCTGCGATTAGCAAAACTGCCAATAAGACGAATAATATTTTCTTCATAAAACTACTTATATACTCGGGTATATAAAAAGCTTATGGAAAAAATTATGCCTGGTTTAGTATAGAAAAGAATAAATAGAAAAAGCATAAAAAGGAGAATAATGAGCAGGTATATTGCAAAAAAGGGGTTTATCTACTATTTAAAGCACAAGAAATGGAAAAAGATAGAGTTCTTAGAACCCCTATTAATAGTTCCATTAGCATATCTGGCATTATTAATAGTTGAACAGGGACTAACACCCTGGAATATTCTTTACTGCCTGGCAGGACTTGCCTATATCACCGTATTGTGCAGGTTCTACAAAATAAAATGACAAAACAAGCACTCTGGATACTAATTGCAATGCTTTTGATAAGCAGTGCAATAGCAGAATGCCAAGAGCTTCCTGGAACAGGAATAATCAATACAAGCATGGAATTATGCTCAGACACATATGATGCTCAAGAAGGAATAAAAATAACTGCTGACAATGTTGAACTAAACTGCGGAACAGCTGTTTTGCGCGGAAACTATCAAGAAAAAATAGGAATAACAATAGAAAACAGAAGAAATGTCACAATAACAAGATGCAATGTTTTAACTTACAATGTGGGGGTTTTTATCCGCAACTCGACTAATGTTCATTTATATGATAATGCCCTGCTAAAAAATGATGTTGGATTAAGAATGTATAACTCTTATGAGAACTTGATAGAAAAACACAATGACAAAAGCCTAATCAAACCTGTAAGCGCGATTAACTCCAAATTCAACATAGTAATGCTCGGCAATAAAAACATTGAAAGAGAATTTTGCGAAGAAAATGCCTGCAATGTTTACAAAGAAATTAATCCTTGTGTTGACAACGATTTTTACTGCAGTACAAGATGCAACCCGGAAACAGACAATGACTGCAAAATAAAAGAAAAGAACACCACACAAATAATAACTCCTGCTGCAGAAGAACCGCCCCTTAAAGAGGAAACAATTATAACTGAAGAAATAAACACAAAAGAACCAAAAGAAAAAACAATCAAACCAAGAAACTTTTTAGTGTATGCAATATTTTACATTATCGGACTCTCGATATTTCAATTCATAAGATATGTAAAAAAATTTGACATAGAAGACATGTAAAAAAAAAGGTGAAAATATTTGAAAAAAAGGCTGGTGATATTAGTATTACTTATACTGTTAAGTATCCAGGTTTTTGGATACTGTATCGACCCAAAAGATGGCAAAACAATTCTTACAACCTCCAACTTCTGCGCAAAAAAATACCAGTTACAGAATGGAATTGAAATAGGACAAAACGAAATAACAATCGACTGCGGAAGCGCAGTAATACAAGGATTATTCCAGGGAAAAACAGGAATTTTAATTGAAAACAAAAATAATGTGATAATCAAAAACTGCATGATAATGAATTATGACGTTGGAATCGAATTTATTAATTCAACCAACATAACAATCTCTAATATTGCTCTAATAAGAAACCAAATAGGAATAAAAATAGTTAAATCAAATAACAACACGTTTATCGAAAACAGAGATATTAGTTTGAAAAGACCGATTCAAGAAATAGAATCCTTTGAAAACATATTCCAGTATGAAAACAAAAACATTAATGCAGATTTCTGCAGGTATAACACATGCAATGAAAAAATCAAAATACAAAGACTTCCTGAAAAGACCGCGATAGTCAGAACCGATGAAAACAAACTCAAAAGATACTCATTGCAAGAAATACTAATGAAATCAATACAAATCTGGATTAACACTCATTAATACCTTCTAACTGAACTGCTCTCTGGGGGCAATAAATAATATCCTGGCCCATAGCGATTATAGGCGTTAGCTTGACCTGCCTTAACTTACCAACAGGAGCAAAAGCAAAATTAGTCTTAATAGACCCTGCTTTTGGCAAAGACTTAGAAAGAATATTATCAATAACTGCAACATCATCTGTGCCTATAACCTTTGCCTGAATATTCAATATAGCTGAGTTAGGGCCATTTTCAATAAACGCCTCAATAGTATCCCCTCTATGGCAAATCTGGGGAGCTGCCTGAACCTGCATAATAGTAAAATAAACAGAATTACAACCAATAGAAACCTCTTGAACACCTTTTGCAAATTCTGCCTTTTCTTCGATATAGGATTCGCCCCAAGACATAACAACTGCGCCCAAAGCAACTGAAAAAGCGATTAATAGAATAGTTGCAAATAATGGAGATATTCCTTTTTTATCAAACATCATTTCACCTGGTTTTTTAATAATTATACTATTACTCCTTTATAAGCTTTTTTGTTTTCTTTAAGAGCAAGTTTTTTATACTAACCATTCAGTCTAACACATATGGAAGGCATAACACCAGAACAATTAGCAGCAATACAACAACAATGCATTTTTTGCCAGATTGGAGCAGGAAAAGTTGCATCCAGAAAAGTCTATGAAGACGAGCATGTAATCGCAGTTTTAGACATAAACCCTGCAAACCCAGGACACATTCTTGTAATAACAAAAAAACACTATTTTGTAATGCCTCAAATACCTGATGAAGAAGTAGAACACATTGGCAAAATATCAAAACAATTATCACAAGTATTATTGAGAACATTAAAACTAGAAGGCACAACAATATTCATAGCAAACGGTGTTGCTGCAGGACAAAAAGCACAGCACTTCATGATGCACATAATCCCGCGCAAAGAAGGAGATGAAATAGGAATCCAAATATCACAAAGGCAAATAAGCGATAAAGACTATGATAAAATACACAAGGCGCTTCTTAAAGGGGTTGAAAAAAGCCTTGGCAAAATATCCGGCTTAGAAAAAGAAAGCGAAGAAACAGAAGAAATGGAAGAACGCGCAGAAGAAGCTGAAATTATAAAAGAAAAAGAGGAAGAAACCAAGCCAAAAATACTTGTTGACAAAACCAAGAAACGCTCAAAAACTGATGTTTTTGGCGCCCATCAGGCAAAGCCTTCTGGGAAATCAAAGAAAAAGAAAAAAGAAGATAAAGACGTAAGCCTTGACGAAATAGCAAAGGTATTAGGTGCGTAAAATGAACTGTGAAATATGCGAGCAAATAAAAAACAGAAAAGGACTTATCTACGAAGACCAAGACATAGCAGCAATGCTCGCGCAAAAACCAACAGCAGTCGGGCATGTATACATAGTCCCAAAAAAACACATTCCAATCCTAGAACAAGTATCAGACCCTATAATCGGAAGAATGTTTGCAAAAGCAAACAAAATATCAATGTCTTGCTTTGAAAGCATAGGAGTGCAAGGAACAAACCTATTAATACAAAACGGTCTTCCAGCAGGACAACACCATAATCACTGTATTTTACACGTCATCCCAAGAAAAGAAGGCGACGGACTAAACCTGGCATGGCAGCCAAAACAATTAACAGAAGAAGAAATGAGCACAGCAGAAATACAAATAAAAGAAAACACCGGCCAAGTAGGAATATTTGAAAAAGAAAAAGAAAAGCCCGCAGAAATAGAAAAACCAGAAGAAATACAAGAAGAAGAGGAAGACTACAGGATAAAAGAACTGGAAAGACTGCCTTAAACAAGCCAAAACAAAGGATTGCCAAAAAATAAAGTAAATAAATACGCTAATAACAATGCAGGAACAAAAGGAATTCCTACTTTGATTAAAATTCTTTTAACTTTTAATTTTTTTAGCTGACTAATTTGTTTTAAAGAAATGCCCAAATCCCTGGGGCTGCAAATTCTTTTTTTGTTAATTATAATATCTTTTGCAATCCAGTCCCCTTCTGTTAATTTATCAGGAGAAACAAATCTGTACATTGCAACTTTTTCAACAGCGCGGATAAACACAGTCAAATAATAAAACGCGGGAACAAAAACAGCAATAAGAATAATAAAACTCTGGATAACAGGATTAACAGCAATAAAAAAAGATAAAAGTGCCAACACAACCAGAAAAGCTAATGGAAGCATGCGAAAAATGCCATGAAACAACAATCTATCCTGAAACTCTTTCTTAAAATTATCCCAGTTCTTAAATGCCAAAATAACAGACCAAACCAAACCATAAACGCCTCCAATCCAGATAGAATTAATCACAAAGGCAAGAACAATATGATTAAAATCCATGTTAATCCCCAAGCAGGCGCCAATCACCATCAATGCCTTTGAATCACCGCCGCCCCACTGGCCAAGATAATACAAAGCACAAGCCAAAGCAAAGAAAACACCAAAACCCACCAATCCCTCTAGAAAAGGAATATAATTCCAAGAAGAAACAGACCAAATCAATCTTAAACCCAAACCAGCAATGATTCCCCCATAAGACAACCAATCAGGAACTTCCCTTGTCTTGAAATCAGTTATTGTTCCGATTACCAAAACAAATAAAACAACTATTAACAAAGATAACCACATAATGGACAAATATGGCATAAAATTTATAAATATTTCTACTATATATAGTAATAATGGTGGGCACAAAAACAACAATTGAGGATATGCAAGAAAAAATAGCACTAAGCAGCAAGAAAATACCAAAACACATAGCAATTATTGTTGACGGATGCGAAGAATATTCAGAGAAAAACAAAAAAGAACTAAACGAAATATACTCCACAGAATTCTTAAACATAAAAAACATAATCAAAATCTCAACAAAACTTGATATCCCAATAATTACCTTTCACTCGCGCAATAAAGTAAATGAAACAGAAATAGACCATCTGATTGAATTTTTTGAGCTGTTACTAAAATGGAATTTTATTACAGAAAACCAAATAAAAATATCAGTACTGGGAAAATGGTACGACCTGCCAGAAAGACTTCTTGAGCCAATCAAAAAAATAATCAGCGAAACAAAAGAATATGACAAATTCTTTGTAAACTTCTGCATCAATTATTCAGGAAAAGAAGAAATACTCGATGCCTGCAAACTAATCGCACAACAAGTAAAACTAGAAAAAATAACGCCTGACAAAATAGACAAAGCAGCAATAAAGGAAAACATTTATTCCTCATATTTTTTGCCGCCTGAATTAATGATAATAACCGGCAGCAAAAAAACAACAGGCGGGCTACTCTTATGGGACAGTTCTGAAACAAAGATTCATTTCTCAAATATTCTGTGGCCTGAATTTGGAAAACACGAATTTTTAAAAGCAATCCAGTATTACCAAGAATAAAATGAATGAACTTGAAAAAATAGCAGAAAAAAGAAGAAAATGGAAAAAAAGAATACTTATCGGTGCTGCAGCAGTAGGAATGTTTATTGCGACAGATTACTATTACGAGCCTATACGCGATTTCATAGTTGATGCAGTATACTTAGTATGTAAAGCAGATATGGACAAAATTAATGCCAATTATAGAACAAAATAAAAATTTTAAATGGTAAAAACAGATTTGGCGGGAAAAATGGATGATAAATCACTTGAAAACAAAATCGAAAAAGAAAAATTAAAAACAGGAATAATCTATGCGGGATTGGCCGCAATAATCCCTGCAATAGTTCTTGGATATCACATATACAACTGCCTTCCAATTGAAACACAATATTATATAAAAAATCTTTTCTAAAAACAAAATCTTTATAAACAATCTTATACTTCTGAAATATACCAATGAAATGATGAAGCCTTTTGGCTGAGTGAGGCGTCTAAATCTCACATAATTATCATTAGGAGGGTAATAAAATGTCAGAACAAACTGAAAGAGCATTAGAAGCAATAGAAGTAGCTAAAAACACAGGCAAACTAAAAAAAGGAACAAACGAAGCAACAAAAGCACTAGAAAGAGGAACAGCAAAACTGGTTGTCGTTGCAAAAGACGTAACACCGCCAGAAATAACAATGCACATTCCTATCCTAGCAAAAGAAAAAGGAATACCCTGCGTAGAAGTCCCAACAAAAGAAGAACTGGGAGCATCAGCAGGAATAAAAGTAGGAACCTCTGCAGTTGCAATAATCGCAGAAGGAGACGCAAAAAAAATAATCGCTGAATTAAAACCTGCTGCCAAAAAACCAGAAGCACAAAAAGAAGAAAAAGCTGCTGAAACCAAAAAAGAGTAATATTGAGGAAATAAAATGGCCCAAGAAAGAAAACAATTCAGAAAAGGCGCGCCTGCAAGCAAAGAAGAAAAAGGCGCAGGAATAAGATTCTCACACGCAACACCTTCCAGAGTAGAAGAAATAATAGGAAGAACAGGAACAAGAGGAGAAGCAATACAAGTAAGAGTAAGAATACTTGAAGGAAGAGACCAAGACAAAGTAATAAGAAGAAACGTAAAAGGCCCTGTTCAATTAGGCGACATATTAATGCTAAGAGAAACTGAAATCGAAGCAAGACCCTTAAACAAAGCAGGAAGAGGTTCAAACTGAACAATAGGCAAGAAATGAAAATTCCAAAGATGCATATAAAAAAGTTGGAATTTTCAAAGTTCCAACGGAGTTGAAACAATGGAAAAATGCTCATTTTGTAAAAATGAACTCACGCCAGGAAAAGGCAAAATGTACGTAAAAAAAGACGGCAAACTATTATATTTTTGTTCAATGAAATGCGAGAAAAACATGATAAAACTAAAAAGAAAACCTGCAAAACAAAAATGGGTGACAAAAACCAAGAAATTGGGGGGGAAATAAATGAGCACAGTTGAACAAACACTAATTCTTGCAAAACCAGATGCTGTTCAAAGAGGACTTGCAGGAGAAATAATAAAACGATTTGAAAGAGTAGGAATGAAAATTGCTGGAATCAAAATGATTCATGCAACAGAAGAACAACTAGGGCAGCACTATAAAGATGATAAAGACTGGAAAATAAGCGTAGGGAAAAAGACATTAGCTGCTGCAAAATCAAAAGGAATAGAAATGACAGAAACAGAAGAACAAATCGGCGACAGAATAAGAAAATGGAACATGGAAACACTGAAATTCTGCCCAATCATAGCAATTATATTTGAAGGACATCATGCAGTTGAATTCGGAAGAAAACTGGTAGGAAACACAGAACCAAGACAATCACCTCCAGGAACAATAAGAGGAGATTACAGCATAGAATCATACCAAATTGCAGACAGCAGAAAAAGAGTAACATTAAACTTAGTACATGCATCAGAAAGCAAAAAAGAAGCAGAAAGAGAAATAAAAATCTGGTTCAATGAAAACGAAATATATAATTATGATTTAAAAATATGGGAAATAGTACACAGGTGATAATCCATGGCTGAAAAGATGATAGACAAGATTGTAAGAATCTCAAAAAAACCAGCACAAATACGAAACATCTGCACATGCGCACACATTGACCATGGAAAAACAACTTTTTCTGATAATTTACTTGCAGGAGCAGGAATGATGTCAGAAGAACTGGCAGGAAAACAACTTGCACTAGACTTCCATGAAGACGAAAAAGCAAGAGGAATTACAATTGACACAGCAGCAGTTTCAATGGTCCATGAATTTGAAGGAAAAGAATACCTAATTAATTTGCTGGATACTCCTGGGCACGTGGACTTTGGAGGAGATGTAACAAGAGCAATGAGAGGAGTGGACGGAGCAATAGTTCTAGCCTGCGCTGTTGAAGGAATGATGCCGCAAACAGAAACAGTTCTAAGGCAAGCACTTAAAGAAAGAGTAAAGCCAGTTTTGTTCATCAACAAAGTTGACCGTTTGATAAAAGAACTGCAGTTAACACCCGAAGCAATGCAGGAAAGATTTGTCAAAATTATCAATGACGTAAACAGAATGATTAGAGATATTTCTCCAAAAGAATACAAAGATACCTGGACAGTGAATGTTCAAAATGGAACAGTTGCCTTTGGTTCAGCATTTCACAACTGGGCATTAAGCATCCCCTACATGAAAAACAAAAAAATAACCTTCAAAGACGTAATAGATGCATATGAATCCGGCGGAGAAAAATACAAAGAATTAGCAAAAAAAGCACCGTTACACGAAGTTGTTCTAAACATGGTAATAAGACACCATCCAAACCCAGTAGATGCGCAAAAATACAGAATACCCTGGTTATGGAGAGGAGAACTAGACAGCGAAGAAGGAAAATCATTAATCAACTGCGACCCGAACGGCCCATTATTTTACTGCATCACCAAAATCGTTGTAGACCCGCAAGCAGGAGAAATCAGCTGCGGAAGATTATTCAGCGGAACAATGAAAAAAGGACTAAATGTTTATTTAAACCGGCAAAAACAAGAAGCAAGAATACAACAGGTATTTATTTTCAATGGAGCTAAAAGAGACATTGTAGAAGAAATACCTGCTGGAAACGTACTGGGCATTGCAGGGGTAAAATCATACCCTGGAGAAACAATCACTTTTGAGCAAACAGAACCATTTGAACAAATAACACACATATTTGAACCAGTTATAACAAAAGCAATCGAAGCAACAAAACCAGCAGATTTACCTAAACTAATCGATGTTTTGCGCCAAGTAACAAAAGAAGACCCCACTATCAAGATAGAAATTAACGAAGAAACAGGCGAACATTTAATGCACGGCATGGGAGAACTACACCTGGAAGTCATTGAAAACCGAATTAAAACAGAAAAAGGAATTGATGTAAAAACATCACAACCAATAGTTGTTTACAGAGAAACAATATCCAAAGAATCACCACAAATAGAAGGAAAGTCACCAAACAAACACAACAAATTATTCTTCAAAGTAGAACCAATAGACGACGCTACCTATAGTCTGCTTAAAAAAGGAGAGATTCGCGAAGGAAGAATAAAGAAAAAAGATTTAGACATGAGAGACAAACTAGTCTCAGCAGGATGGGACAACAAAAAAGCACTAAGTGTAAAAGATGTATTTAATGGATGCTTATTTTTAGACGAAACCAGAGGAATCGTTTATATCAACGAGATTCTTGAAATGGTAATGGACATGTTTGAAGATGTAATGCGCGCAGGCCCAATAGCCCGCGAGCCTTGTTTAAGAGTAAAAGTAAGCTTAATGGACTGCAAACTGCACGAAGACGCAATACACAGAGGACCTGCACAGCTATACCCTGCGGTTCGTGAAGGTATTCGCGGAGCAATGATGCAGGCAAACCCAGTAATATTCGAACCAAAACAAATACTGCAAATAGATTCACCATCCGACTATATGGGGGAAGTAAGCAAGATTGTTAGTAATAAGAGAGGCCAATTACTTGAAATGAACCAAGAAGGAAGCCAAACAGTAATCAAAGCAAAACTACCTGTAGCTGAAATGATAGGATGGAGCTCTGACTTACGCTCAGCAACAGGCGGAAGAGGAAATTCATCTCTTGTAGACCAGATGTTTGAAAAACTACCAGGAGAATTGCAAGATAAAATCGTCAAGCAAATCCGCGAGAGAAAAGGATTGACAGCAGGACAGGTTGGGGCTTAAATTAAGATAGTTCTGCTTTTGAGACTAATTTTTTAGAATCTGGAGAATTCTCTGCCAAGAACTTATACGCTGCTGCATCCTTGGGCATACAAAGTTCTTCGCATAGAACAGCACATCCATCAAAATCATACTTTGCTTCTGTATCTGCGAGTGCATTATTCGGAAGGGGCACTCTTTCCATGCACTCATGCGTTCTGTTAAACAAGACTGCCTGAACATACAGGTCATGCTTAATTAATAAATTAATACAAACTACGCCAAACTCTACTGCTTTCTTAATACTCTTGCCCTTCTTAGCTTCTTCAAGAACCTGGCTAAGCGAGCGTATACCCCAGTCTACAATTTCTTTTTCTTGGTAAGAAAATTTTTGTTTCTTAGCATCTATAAAATAATTTTCAGCCATTGTTAACATAATTTCTGCTTTTTTATATGGATCGTTACTACGTTCTGCTGCCCGATAATAAAATCCTCCGCTAATAAGCAAATCAATAGGGATATCTAGACACAGTTTTTCAGAAGCTTGCGCCGCATCTGTATAATTTTGCTGCTCTTTGTAAATATCAATAAGCCAATGTTGGAGATTATATCTTTTTGCAAGTACACAGGCTCTTTCACAGTCAGTCAGTATGAACGTCTTAATATACCACTTAACTTTATCTTCTTCTGCACTAGGCAGAATATTTGTTTCAATAAAGTTTTCTGCCCTTTCAAACAAGATGGACTTATTATTAATACCCCCTGAAGGCATTATGTACGATGCTAAAACTTCTGCTTCTTTCCAAACACGTTCAGTAAAACCAATATTATGAGCCTGCAAAATTGAATGATATACACTATGTTTGCTCAATATATCCAAGAATCTTTTTTTCACTTCTGGCATTTCTTCAGGAGAATAATTTTCAAGCAGTTTTTTTATAGCGGATATCCGATTTTGAGTATCCGTATATAATTCAAAATACTCATAATATCTAAAATTCGAATCAAGTTTCTGCAACAAATCTTCTAATCCCATATCTCTTATTGAGCAAAGTTCTGCATCAGGAAATCCATACTCTCTCGCTTTATTCAATGCTGCATGCCATTTCATATCAGGCAGGCACCGATTATTTGTTCTATACTGAATATCATTTCCTTCTATAAGCGCTTTGATATGCGCTTTCTGCAGTCGTTCTTCAATAGTCTTCTTTTTTTCTCCTTCTTCTAGTTTTGAAATCAGTGACAGGCCCTTGGTAAAAAATCCATTGGTTCTTTCGCAAAACTCAGCAGTTTTTTCAGGACTTGTATTTTTGACAGCTGCAAAAGCCCTCTTAAATTCTTTGCATTCTTCTAAAATAGCTGCAGCTTCTTGGTATCTTTCTTTAGGCAACAAAACATCTTCAACAAGGGCCAGTTTTAACTGCCTGGGCCCATTGCGAGGAGGGTATTCCTTATCTTGCGGGACTACTGTTACAGGGATAGCTTTTACCTGCTCTACAATTTCCTCAAGAAAATCATAAGCATTTGCTATTAAAAAAGCAACTGTAAACTCCTCAATGTCTCTTGACCATTCAAGGCCTGAAAGAACCTCTTGCGCAGCATTTTTTGCAGCAGCTTTTCCCACTGCAGGAAAGCAGGCAATAAGATTTTCATCAAAAACGCTCTTGCGCGGACTATCTAATTTACCATTCCAAAAGACAGCATTTATGAACTACTACCGGTCTCCGCTCCCTTTGGTCGCTCAGACCGGATAGTATCGTTCTAGGCTTGTCTGGTTCTTGTCATGCAT
>JAFGHW010000013.1 GCA_016929895.1 Candidatus Woesearchaeota archaeon | reverse complement strand
ACAAAACCGCCTGCATTACGAATACTGCGAGCATTTTTAATAACTTTTAAATCATCCTTATCCAAAACAGCACTACTGCCCATACCGTAAAAGCCGCCCTTGGGCATAATCATTAACTTATTAGTACCAAGGGCTTCAAACTGCTCTGTAATTGCCTTTTGCAAACCCTGGCCCAAAGAAACCAAAGAAACAACAGCAGCAATACCAACAAAAATACCAAGCATAGTAAGAAAAGTACGCAATTTACGAGACTTAAAAGATTTCAAAGCAAATAAAGCATAATCTTTAATCATTTCAAACTTTTAGAAAGTTTGATCAAAGGCACTCCTTGTTCAGGCTCAAGAAGCCCAAGAAAAACGTAGTTTTTCTGGGTCCAGAAAATTCTTTGAATTTTCTTGGACAATCTATAGGCTGTTTGCAAAGCAAACAGAGGATTGACTCTTCTTTCACCTTCACAATTTCGTGCATTAATCATTTCCTAAATGCCTCCACTGGTTGTAATTGCGAAGCCTGCCTGGCAGGCAAAATACCGCTAATAGCACCTATCAAAAAACTAAAAGCCAAAGAACCAAAAATCAAAAACAAAGAAAAACTAGACTTAAAAAACTCAACACCCATCTTAATGGCAATAAATTCACCGGTTTTTGAAATCAAAAAACCCAAAAAAACACCAACTAATCCTCCTGCAAAACCCAAAACACCTGATTCAATCAAAAACAACAATAAAATATTGCGATTAGTAGCGCCAATAGCCTTCATAATACCAATTTCCCTTGTTCTTTCTAAAACAGTAGTATACATAGTATTCATAATACCAATACCACCAACAATCAAGCTAACAGCAGCAATACCAGAAAGAAAAATAGTAACAATACTAAGAATCATATTTAGCTGACTAATCATCTGCTCAGCAGTCTGAACAGAAAAATCCTCTTCGCCTGCATCAAGATTCCTAAAACGCCTTAACCCACGCTTAATTCTGTCTGCAACAACAGACGGCTCTTCGCCGGCAATACTCAAAGCAAAAATACCAGAAATCTCATCAGGAGTATCATAAAATTCTCTGGCAACCTCCAAAGGAATGCGAATATTATCATTGCTCATTGTGCTGGATTTTTGAATACCAATAATCTTAAACTCTTTATCCTCAATAACAAGAGTATCGCCAATTCTCAATTCATCATCAAATGTATCATAAGCAATACTGTGGCCAATAACTGCCTTAAACTTATCACCGCTTTTTAACTGCCTTCCTTTTTCAAGTTCTAAAAAACCAGAACTCTTAATAGTCTTTTGAGCATCAGAATCAGTAGAAAAACCCCAAACATTAAGAAACTTTAATTCATCCTTAAACTTAACTTTAGCACTCTTAGAAATATAAGCAGTAGCAACCTCAACACCTTTGGATTTTCTAACAACCTTTAAATCATCTTCAGTCATCTTGCCAATAGACATATCCCCTCCTTGAGGACCAAAATTAGCACCGCCAGGAGTAATCATAATCCTATTCTTGCCAATCTTTTCAAACTCAGAATTAATAGAATCCTGCAAACCACTGCCCAAAGAAATCAAACTAACAACAGCAGTAATACCAATAAAAATGCCAATCATAGTAAGCCGGGTCCTAACAGAACGACCTGTCAAACTACGAAAAGCAAGACAAAAATAGTCTAAAATCATTTTATCGCTTTTTTCTTTTTCTTTCTTCGCCTGTAATACCAATAACCAACGCCTGCAACAATCAGTAATAGTATTGTAACAAAGAACCAATTAATACCGCCTTTGCCTAATTCAGCAGCACTAAAAACCCTTAAAGGCAACAAGAACTGCCTTTGGTATTCTCTATTATAAGGGTCTTTGAAATCAACAATAGCTTTTAACTGAACATCTTTCTTTTTAGGCTTTATAATGAAGTCAACTGTTTCAAAATCATCACTATCAAGATTCCCGATATAAGCTTCATTAGATGCAGACAACACATCATACTGATCTGTTGAAACCAGCTTCATGTTCAGGTATTTCA
The DNA here is from genome assembly GCA_016929895.1 of Candidatus Woesearchaeota archaeon. Taxonomy (GTDB): domain Archaea; phylum Nanobdellota; class Nanobdellia; order Woesearchaeales; family ARS49; genus WJKI01. Next base: position 15,027 of record JAFGHW010000013.1, on the reverse strand, counting down.
AATCCATTATCCCTCTATTAATCACTTTTAATGTAACTGTTCCTGACCTTCCTTTACTGCTTATAGTAGTCGAGTCAACAACACCCATTAATTCTGGCTCAGCACCCATTACCAAACTAAAACTAGTTTCTTCTGTGTATTCAGTTCCACGACTATCTCTAAATTTCAAAGTAACAGGTATAGAATGAACCTTAATCTCTGTAGAAGTATCTGCAATCAAAGTAAACTTAACATTTTCAGTATTGTCCTTTCCAATAAAACCAATTCTCTTTGAAGTTCCAGAACCAATAGTTGAAAATTTAGACTCATCCAAGTTCAAAGTTACATCAACATTTCTAACATCTAAATTGCCGCTATTTCTCAATGTTAATTCAATATCAACCAAATCACCTGGTTTTGCAGTCGTTGGTGTTGTAGTATACTCTGCAATATTCAATATCGCCCCTGTTGTTCTAATTGAAATAGGACTTTTCAACTGAATCCAAATAGGATTAGATGAATACCTGTAATTAAACTTAATATCCCTGTCTTCACTAGGCGCCTTAGGGTCAACATTAATCCAAAACTTTACAATAGCATTTTCTCCTCTAGGCAAAGCTGCTAAAGTCTTAACCTCATCTTCTCCAGGGCCTAATGAAAAAGGAAATTCAGGCACGAACTCAATTGAAAACGCCTCGCTTGTTGTTCCTTCATTAGTCACAGAGACATAAACCTCCATAATATCGCCTGGTTCAACAGGACCTGGCTCATATTTCAGAATATCAGCAGTTACCAAAGGACCTTGCTTTGCAGCAGAACTACTCAATGCAAATATAACTACCATTAAAACCATCATTACGATTTTTTTAACACTCAAATTTTTAATTTTCATCATTTTTTAACACCTCGATTAAGTTTTTTTAATTTTAGTAATTTGGCCGTCGTATAGATAAGCTATACGATCTGCTTTTTTAGCCAAATTATCATCATGAGTTACAAACACAATTGTTTTTTTGTGTTTTGTATTTAATTCTCTTAATAACTCCATTATTTTAGCACCTGTCTTACTGTCCAGGTTACCAGTAGGTTCATCAGCCAGGATGACCTCTGGATTAACAGCTAATGCTCTTGCAATAGCAACTCTTTGTTGTTCACCTCCTGATAATTGTCCGGGCTTATGATGCATTCGTTCTTTCAAGCCCATATCTTCAAGCAAATCTTCAGCAATTTTTTTCCTTTTTTCTACTGCAATATTCTGGAAAATCAAAGGCAATGTAACATTTTCCAAAGCAGTCAAATTAGTTAATAAATTGAATTTTTGAAAAATAAAACCTATTTTTTTGCCCCTAATCTGAGCTAAATTCGATTCTGTTAAGTGAGAAATATTATGCTTGTCCAAGTATATCGCTCCTTTTGTAGGGATATCAAGACATCCTACTAAATTCATCATAGTAGACTTTCCAGAACCAGAAGGACCTTTAATTGCCAGGAATTCTCCCTGAATAACTTCTAATGATGCGCCTCTAAGAGCGTGAACCTTATGCTCTCCTAAATCATAAGTTTTCCAAACATCCTTTAATTGTATTATTGTTTTCATTTTTTCAAGGCATTTTTCAATAAATGCATGGGTCCATCTCCAAGCATCAAGTTCCAAAAGAGTTTTTCAGGATTTTTATTATCTTTTGTTACAAGTCTTATTTTGTTAATTCTTTGCGAAACTGCTGATTGAGAAATTTTTAATTTTTTAGCAATATAGTCTTGTTTGTAACTTAATGCTCTAAGCTGCATAATCTTCTTGTCAACATCATCTAAATGATTTACCATATTTGCTTATACTATATAAGGATAACTTATATATAAATGTTTTGGTAATTCTGCAATTTTTTCAGAATTATTTGATTATTTCTGTTTTGTTTTGGATTAATTGTATGTTTTTTCGATTTTGTTAGTAGAATTTTCGGTTTTTGTTGGAGAATGCATTTTAATAATACAAATAATAAAAAAGCATCAAATAACCCCGATGCAGAGAATTTATACCTCAAGAATATAGAAACATAATAAGTATATAAAACTTACGCCAACAAAGTTGGCGAAGTTCGCAAATCAATGTTTTGCGAACTTTTCATGCCGGTGTCGCATAACCTGGTACGTACGAAAGTACGCAGGACATTGCGGAGAATTTATACCTCTCTGCCCACTGGGCTTCTGGGTTCAAACCTAGAAGGAGTGTATAACTCACTGGGCGAGAATCCCAGCACCGGCGCTTTTTCTTTTACAGCAACATTTATATATGAAATCTTCTAAAAACACTATATTATACTAAAAAAACAGGTGATTATAAATGGAATTTCAAATCTCCTTTACAAAAAGAGTTTTCTTTATTGTTGTTCTAGTAGGACTTGTATCTATGGTAGTATTCCTGGCATTAACACAGCCAACAGGAGACGTAGTAAGAACAGCAGGACAAAAAATAACCAATACAATTGCAATAACCGGGGTAAATGTAGGAGAAAGCATAGGAAAAGAATTTCCTGCATTAACAGAATCACACTTATTAGGGCTAGCAACAACAACAGAACAAACAAATGAAGGAAGAACACAAGTGAAACAATATATACGCTTACATGGAGGAACGTCACAAACACATGACGGAGACCTAAACCAGATGACAGGCGGAACAATAGTATTTGAAAGAAACGAGCAAGGAAAAGTAGGAGATTTTCTAAAATTTGACGGAGACGAAGACATGTTTGAATATGAAATAGAGTTTTCTTCAGGATTTAAAAGCGTATACAATTCAAATCACATGCTAGTAGACTTAAAAGAAGAAACACTTAACCTATTAGGAGGACAATTCGCAATACTAGAAGCAAAAGTAGACACAAGCTCTCACTGGATAGAAATCAAAATGATAGGACCAGGAGGCACAGTAGAACTAAAAGACCTGGATTACACAGACATATACTACACAGACCATGGATTAAAATTCAATGGAAAAGACATACAAGCAAGAGTAATGATAAGAGGACATGACCTAGGCAATAATAAATTCAGTATAACCAGTATAAAATACAGGCCTCAACCAATGGCAAAAGGGGCAGGAAAACACGTGTACGTAGAACCCAAACACGGAGTTCAAGAATATTTAAGAGAGCCGCAAATGATGCTAACACCAGAGTTTGAAATAATCTACGGAGGACTATCCGGAGGGCCGGCACCAGCAGTCGTAGCAGATGTAACAGGAGCAGTATCAACAGAAATATCAGAAGGACTAGCAGAACTAATCAATGCAGAAGGACCAACAGGAAACATGATAACAGGAGCAGCAAGTGCATCAGGAAACATGGTATGGTTCAAGCCAACAGGAGATGACCAATATGATTTAATTGCTTCAACAAACATAGCAAATTATAAAATAGGACTTGCATCAACACGCGGAGGCCTGCACTGGGGAGATGAAGACCAAAACTTTGTATTTACTGAATCAGCTAATGCAGGAGTATTTAACATAAACCAAAGAGATTATTTCATGGTAAGCTCAGGAACAGACATAGGAGATTACACAAGCATAATAATGTATGAAAACATACTAACATCTCAAAACAAAATACAATACAGGGATTTAGCAGGAGGCTCAAAACAAGCAGCATATGACCCTGCAACAGGATACGGGCAAATCGTGCTAAACGGAAGGCCAACAGACTTCTATGTAAGCCTTGCCTCGCCATACCCGATAACAGTAGATTTAACACAAGATGGAAACATAAATGGTGCACGAGCAGAATGGGTATTAAGAGGAGGACCAAGACTACGATTCAGCGGAGCAGGAACAGTAGCGATAATAGCACCAAGAAGATTATTCCATGAAGCGCCAGCAGGAGATGAAACAACAACCTTTACAATCGGGCAAAGCGGAGGAGACATAACACTAACAGTAGCAAACCAAGCAACACTAACATTAAGAAGTGCAGAAGGAGGAGTAAGATATGGGCTAACACCATTTGGATTTGAATTTGAATGGAATGACCACAAAGAACCAGAAGAACTAAGAATAGGAATGCCTGGAGCAGGAATAGCAAGACCATTCCAATCACAACCAAGCTATGGAGCACAAGCAGGCTCATATGTAGTAGTTACACTTGAGAGAAGCAAGTTAGCAAAGAAGAAGTAGTTTTTTAAAGTTTTATTATTTCTTTTTCTTTTATGGAAATAGATAAAGGAATATTTGCAATTGATTTAGGACTATGGATAACTAGCTCTAAAACCCTAATTTTATCAGATTTTCACCTAGGATACGAAGAAGAATTGAATCAAAAAGGAGTTTTAATACCCAGAATGCTGTATAAAGATATAATTGACAGATTAGAAGAAATATTTGCCTTGATTAATCCTGAAACAATTGTTATTAACGGAGATATTAAACATGAATTTGGAAGGATTTCTAAGCAGGAGTGGCAGGAAGTTATGAGATTACTTGATTATTTAGAACGAAAGTGTTCTAAGATTGTATTGATTAAAGGAAATCACGACACTATTTTAGGTCCGATAGCTGATAAGCAGAATATTAAGATAGTTGATGAGTTTATAATTGATTCAAATGGGCAAGAAATATTAGTTACTCATGGACATAAAGAACCAAAAGAATTGAAAAAAATCATTATCATCGGGCATGAGCACCCTGCAATAGGATTACAAGAAGATGTTCGCAGAGAAAAGTATAAATGCTATTTAGTTGGAAAATATAAAACAAAAAAATTAATTGTTCAGCCGTCTTTTAATTTGCTTACAGAAGGGACAGATGTTCTTTCACAACCTTTATTAAGTCCCTTTCTTACAGATATAACTAAATTTGATGTTTTTGTTGTTGATGAGAAAAAAAAAGAAATACTTTCTTTTGGGAGAGTTGGAGATTTGGAGTGAAGATAAATGGTAACCAATGAAAAAGCCGCAGAAATTTATATCGGACATGCCGGAAGGTATGATTATGGAACATTTAAACATCCTGGAAACTACTTATTTGGTATTATGATTGACGGAAAAAAGATTTTTACTAGCTCTTGCTTTGCTTCTGAAGGCTCAATTATAGACAGAGCAAAAGATATTGTCCTGCATCTTAGAAAAAGAGATATTTCTAAGTATACAATAATAAACGGCAGTTGGATAGAAGATATTGGCATAAATAAAGGCAAATTAGTTGAATGCAATTCTGTTTTACCTGAAGTTAAGAAATTCTTTGCTGATTCAATTGATCTTTTATTAAAAAATTCCGATTAAACCGAATAAATTTTAGAAAATAAATATTTCTTTTATTGAAAATAATTCTAAAAACCGGATATTTTCTGATTTAAATAGAATAATTCCGAAATTACTTAGGCAAAATATATTAAGAATTAAAAAAATAAAAAATACAGTACCATAACAGTATTTAAGGTTAGATCTAAACAATTATTTTGTTTTGAACTATATAAAATTTACTAAAAATGCCGCGGCGCTTAGTTTAATAGAAAAATAGAACTAGGGCCCAAAATCAGCAAGGACCTTGGGCCGTTGGTTCGTGAGTGAAGACGCATGATATTTTATTTATCAAGCCAATATTTTGAAATATCAATACCTTCCTCGTATTCGCAATGCCTGCAAACATAAGGGTCTTTCTCAGCACTTTTATGAATCAAGCTTCCGCATGAAATACAAATTCTTCTCATGCTGTTCTCAAAGCCTTTTTCCATAGCTTTTTGAAATATTCTTCTTTTGCCAGATTAAGTTTGACAAAAGCTTTGACATCTTCAAGGTCTTTGATAACAATAGATGGTTCATGCTTCATTTGAACCACCCCTATCTGCGTTATCCGCCCCGCGCAGGAAAGCATCTTCCCAGACGGTTGTGCCATTTAGATCGTCTAATGCTTCCTCGTCAAGATCAGCTCTTTCAAGCTTCATACTCTGACGGAGGTTAGCATCAGTCATCTCAGACCAATAAAATAGGTCTTTTTCAACCATGTTTATCCCCCCGTATTATTTCGGACTATTTCCGATTATAATTACTATAAAGTATAAGTTTTTTATATAATTATTCGTTATATTTTATAAAGTTTATATAAAAATATTTTTTTATATAAAAAATAGAAATCTTTATATATTCCAACAATATAATATAAAAATAGGGGGAAAATGCGAAGAAAAGTAATACAAATAGGAGATTCTACGCAATTGGTTTCTTTGCCTAGACAATGGGCTAAAGAACACGGTATTAAGAAAGGGGATGAGTTGGAATTGAGCACGTATAAAAATAAAATTGTAATCTCAACTGAAAAAGAAGCAGAGGATGAAAGTGTAACTATTGACATAACTGATTTAGATAGAACTTCTCTGATGTTCTTAATAAGAGCATTATATAAAAAAGGCTATGATGAAATAACACTGCTTTTTAATAAACAACTGACAGAATATTACAGAATAAATGAAGATATAACAATTATTTCAGCAATACATAAAGAAGTTAATAGGCTAACTGGGATTGAAATAGTCCAGCAAAAAGAAAACTTATGCAAATTAAAGTCAATTTCAAAAACAGATGGTAAAGAACTTAATAATATGATAAGAAGAACATTTATTTTGCTGTTAGATGCTGCAAAAGATGTGATAGATGCCGCAAAAAATGGAGATCCGATATTATTAGAAACTATAGAAGAAAAACACGATACTTTAACAAAATTTATTTCTTACTGTCTTAGAATCATAAATAAAAAGAAAACAGAAGACAAAAACACACATTTTTTATACCACATAATCGCAACAATGGACAAAATAACAGACATATTAAAAAATTGCAGCAGAGAGCTAAAAGGATTTAACAAAAAAGTAAAAAAAGAAAGCTCAGAAATTCTTGATAAAGCGTATACTTCTTTTGAAAAATATTATGAACTATTCTACAAATATAATCATGAAACTGCAAGAAAATTAAGTGAAAATAAAGAAAATGTAATAAATTTATTAATAGCCTTATCAGGAAAAGTGCCTGTTCAAGAATTATTATTATTAAGCAATATGAACCAAACGCTTGAATTATTCAGGGATTTAGTAGAATCAAGAATGGCTATGGAGTTTTAACAACGTTCTTTATACTTTCTTACAGCGCGAATAAATTCATAATCGGATATTACTGCCGGCTTTATTTCATTTGTTAAATTAAATATCTCATCTTTTTTCATACCAATTATTTCCATTTTTCCCGTGCATTCTTTAGCAAAACCAACAGATATCATAAAAGGAGAATGGTTTTCAGGATGCAAACAATACTCATCAGTCAATGAATAACATGCTCCATCACATAATTCACCATTGATTGCCTTTGCTAATCCAAAAATAGAATCATTATGATACCCTCCCCAGGCAGAAATCTCTTTAGGTCTTACACCATTCTTATTTAATCTATAATTTAATAAATTTAAAATCAGCCTTCTTTTCATAGGGTCTAATCTTTTTTTATCAAGAATATACAATCCAATACGGCCATAATTTGGTTCTTTGGCATATTTAACTTCCAAAGGAAATGTTCTTGAAAAAATATCTTTTGAAATTTCTTCCTGCAAATAATTCGCGCAAAATTCTTTAATCTCTTTGCCAGTTATATGTATACTTAAATTGTTTTTTGCTAATTCAGAAAGTTCTCTGTCGGTAAGAATTTTAAGAACTCTATTAACATAATTTTCATGTGTTTGCTCATAAGAAAGTCCTGGATTTGCTTCTTCCCATTTAATAGCAGACATAAGCCTTTTTGTTAATTCAACAGGGTCTTGAATATTATGCGTGAAAAATCGATATTTAAATAAAGAATAATTTGATTCAAATAATTCTAATTCAGAATCAAGCATAGATTTTCTTAATTCGATCTCATCTTCTGGCGCATTTAAATTTTCTGCCCTTTCTTCAAGGGTTTTTTTATCAGCAAAAATCAAAGAAGGCATAATCATATTTTGATTAAATTCTTTTGCAATCTTTTCTCCAAAAGAATCTAATTGTTTAAAATCAGGATTAATCTGAATAACATTTTTTCCTGTTCTTAAATAATCTATAACTGACTTACATACCCCGTAATCATGCATTCTATATACAAAAGTATGAAAAAATTCCTTTTGTTTTAATAACTCATTAAATTCCTTAATACTTACAGAAATAATATCTGCTCCCTGTATTTCATTAACACGCAAAGGTCTTGTAGAATGTTTAGGAATAAACTGAATATCTTCCCCCCCAAGATACAAGCTATTCTTGCTAAGAGTTGATTTTCCTGAAAATGAAGAACCCATAATATAAACAAGCATACCAAAAGCAGATTTTCTTTTCAAAGGAGCGACCTCTACTTCTGTTTCAGTTGCCTGTATTCTTGGAACAACACATTTATCAATAAAAATCTGCAACTGGTCACTATTAAACTTATTTTTTTCATCTTTTAGAACAATATAATCTGTTTCTTGATATTCTTTCCGCGCCAATTTATCACCAGAAACTACAATAATAGTCTTTGCACTAGCTTCTTTTGCAGCATGAAGCAAATTTATTGCGCGGCTATCTTCATCAATAACAACTGCATTTATTTTTGACTGATTAAATCTTATTTTAGTTTCCAGCTCTTCATGGCTTGTTGCTGAGTCAACACAAATGCCTTTTCTTGATAATTTATCCCTATCAGAAGAAAATATTTCTTTTGAATCAAAAAATAAAATATATCCTTGTTTTAAAGTAGTGAGACTTGTTAGTTTTCTAGAAATATCAGTAAAGATTTCTTTAGGAGTTAATGCCTGGATGTTGTAAATGCTAAGATTTCCATCAAATCCTGCTTTTTCTGGGATTTCTTTTTCATCATGAATACAAAATATATGCGCATGAGAATATTTTTTAAGCATTGTTTTCATTCTTGCAATATCATGCGCATTTTGGGAATTAAGAATTATCGCAGCTATCTGGGCAATATCCGGAGTATTGCTTTTATCCAAACTTAAGTCTATATCCACGCCTGATTCAATTTGAAACCCCCGCTGTTCAATTTTTTTAATAATCTTGTCCAAAGTTGTTCTTGCGCTAGAATCCTTACTAGAAGAATCAAAAAATATAACTTTGCTATTAAAAATGTATTTAATTCTACTTTTATCGACCATTTTCTTGAGTTTTAAGGCTTATAAGCCTATTATTCAGTATAATCATAGCCAAAAGAGCTTTATAAAGCTTATGAAATTTCTTGAGTTCAACAAACACAACCTTTAAAAACTAATCTTCACTGTCCAGTTATGATACTATGGTTAATAAGCTTAGGCAAATAAGAGTTGAAGGATTGCTTGAAAAAATGAAAGAAGCAGAAGCACAAGATTTTTTTAAATTAAACAATATATTTTCTCAAATACCCCGACAAGAAGAAGGAGAACAAACATTAAGCAAAAAACTATTAGAACATTCAATAGACTTATACAAATTTTTTGGAGAAATAGAAAGAAAAATAGACTATCTAAATATAATTCAAATTTATGAGTCATTTGGCGACATTTTTTTAAGTAGAGTACATAAAGAACTTCAAACAAATAATATTCGTATATCTGAAGCGTATTTTTTAATAAGTATTGCGTATTTAAGAGCAGAAAAGCACTTTGACCCTGGGGGGCTGTATCATCCTGAACATGAAGACAAAGACAAACATTTGGCAAACCTGCCTAGAAAATATATACAATTAAAACAATTAATTCAGCCTTCTGAAGGCTCTGAGAACTTGACAGATACCCAAATAGACAGATTAGAAATATTCCTAAACTATCTGGAAATTGCGGATTTAGATTTCGATATAAATAATCTTCAAGGAGTTTATCACTCTTTTGAAGAAGAAATGGCTTTTTGCAAACAGATAAATAAAAAATTTTTAGATATCTACTCTATTAAAGAAATAGGCTTTGATGGAAGCTGGAAAAAATATAAATTATTTGAAAAGGATAAGCACTCAGAACACTATACATGGATACAAAAAATTCATGATTTTGAAAAAAAACATCCTAACATTGGTAAAGCGATTCGAGTATATGCATTGGATTATATTAATAAAAAGATTATAGACAATACAGAACCAATTAAATTTAAAAGCAAAGATATTTCTTAATCTGATTAAAGAAACTTTCAAAAGATTTAAAAACATCTCTTTTATATTTGTGACATATGCCTACTGAGAAAGAACTGATAGCTGAACGGCTTAGGAAATTGAAAGACTTGCGGGCATTAGGTGTAAATCCATACCCATACAAGTATAATGTCAAAAATAAAGCCACTGAATTACAGAAGAAATACGCTGCTCTTGCTGCTGAAGAAAAAACCTCTCACAAGGTATCAATCGCAGGCAGGATAACCGGATTAAGACGAATGGGCAAAGTCACATTTCTCCATACACTAGATGACACGGGCAAAATACAGGCATATTTTTCCCAGGATAATCTTGGAGAAGATACTTATAAAAAACTCAAATTATTTGATATAGGGGACTGGATAGGAATAACCGGCACTATTTTTAAAACAAAAACAGGCGAAGTAACAATACAAGCAGAAGACTACACCATTCTCTGCAAGGCAATACGGCCGCTTCCTGAAAAATGGCATGGATTAAAAGATGTTGAATTAAGATACAGATTAAGACATCTGGACTTGTTAATGAACGAAAATGTAAGAAAAACTTTTTTAAAGAGAACAGAAATAATCAAAGCAATCAGAGAGTTCTTTGAACAAAAAAAATACCTTGAAGTAGACACACCAGTACTGCAAACAATCTATGGAGGAGCAAATGCAAGACCATTTTCAACACATCATCACGAATTAGATATGAAAATGTATTTGAGAATTTCTCTTGAATTATTCCACAAAAGACTAATAATCGGCGGGTTTGACAGGGTATATGAAATAGGCAAAGTATTCAGAAACGAAGGAATAGACACAAGCCACAACCCGGAATTCACATTATTAGAATGCTATCAATCATACGCAGACTACGAAGACATGCTCCATTTAGTGGAAGACTTATACGACTTTGTAGCAAAAAAAATACTAGGAACAACAAAAATAGAATACCAAGGAAAAATAATAGACTTAAAAAAACCATGGGCGAGACTAACAATGACAGAAGCAATAAAGAAATATACCGGAGAAGATATTGATTCAATAAATGAAGAAGACATAAAAGAACTGGTTTCAAAATACAGCCTGGAAATAGAAGGAAAACCACTTAAATGGAAAATAATAGACGAACTTTTTAAAAAAGAAGTAGAACCGCATTTAATCCAGCCAATATTCATAACACACCATCCAAAAGAAACAACACCATTATGCAAGCAATGCAGAAAATACCCTGATAAAATAGAACGCTTTGAACCATTTATCAACGGATGGGAAATCGGAAATGCATATTCTGAATTAAACGACCCTGTAAAACAACGGGAATTACTGGAAGAACAAGCAGAACAATTAAGGGCAGGAGAAGAAGAGGCCCATCCAATGGATGAAGAATTTGTGCAGTCAATCGAGTGCGGAATGCCTCCAACAGGAGGGCTGGGACTGGGGATAGACCGAATGATAATGCTATTAACAAACTCCGCATCAATAAGAGATGTAATTTTATTCCCTACAATGAGAACGGAAAAATGAACAAAACAAAAATAAAATTCAAAGAAAAAGTAACATTTATTGGAACTAAAAAAAGCAAAACAGTAAATGCACGAGTAGACACAGGAGCAAAAAGATGCAGCATAGACAAAAAATTAGCAGAATACATTGGGGTAAGCAAGCCAAGAATGTACAAAACAATAAAATCAGCATCAGGAATCGACGAAAGACCAGTAGTAAAAATTAAACTAACAATAAAAAACAGGACATTCAATGCATTCTGCACAATTGCAGACCGGTCCAGATTAAAATTTCCTGCTTTAATAGGAAGAAACATAATAAGGCACGGATTCATAATAGAGGATGAACGAAAATGAAAGCTGCTTTAGTTTCAATGGGAAGCATAAGCTCAAAATGGACTGCAAAAGCCATGGAAAAATACTTTGATTCAGTAGACATGCTGGACATAAGAGACTTAGAAGTAAGCCTGGGAGGCAGAAAATCAGAAATATTATACAAAGGAGAGCCAATACCTGCATATGACTGCATATATGCCAAAGGCTCATTTAGATTTGCAAACCTATTACGCTCAATAACTACTCTGCTGAGTCCGAATTGCTTTATGCCAATCGCAGCAGAAGCATTTACCTCAGGACATGACAAGTTACTTACTCATATACAATTACAACGTGGAAAAGTGCCAATGCCAGAAACTTATGTTGCAACCACGGCTCAGGCAGCAAAAACAGTACTAAAAAAAATGACATGCCCTGTCATAATAAAAATGCCATCAGGAACACACGGAAAAGGGGTAATGGTAGCAGACAGCCATGAAAGCGCAGCATCAATGATAGATGCACTAGCTATGCTAAAACAACCATTCTTATTGCAAGAATTCATAGACACTGGCGGCCGGGACACAAGAGCATTTGTAGTAGGAGACAAAGTAGCTGCAGCAATGAAACGAACCTCAGTAAAAGGAGAAACACGCTCTAATATTCATGCAGGAGGAACAGGAAAAGCAACAATACTAGACAGAAAAACACAAAAAGTAGCAATTGAGGCAGCAAAATCACTTGGAGTTTCAATCTGCGGAGTAGATATTCTCGAAAGCATGAGAGGACCAATGGTATTAGAAATAAATCTATCGCCTGGATTGCAAGGAATAACAAAAGCAACAAAAATAGATGTTGCAGACAAAATAGCCAAATACTTATATGAAGAAACCAAAAAAAGAAAAGAAAAAGGGTCAAAGGAAACAAGCAAAAGAGTAGTAAAAGAGTTTTTGCCTGCACAAGAGATTCTTGCTAAGCTAGATATGAGAGGGGAAAGAATACTCCTGCCTGAATTCGTAACAAAACTAACTCAATTCGATGAAGAAAAAGAAGTTAAAATAAAAGCAGACAAAGGAAAATTAGAGATAGAAGATTAATCAAAAGCAGTGATTAGTTTTGAAGGAAATTCTGTTTCAACACACTTATTAGTAACAGGGTCACAGCTATCAGGACATTCATAAACATTATCTTCATCAATTCTTCCATTAACACATTTAAGATAATATACACTATCCCTGCAATAAGTAGTTCCGTGAACACAATCCCTAGGAACACACTGATTCAACACTTGATTGCAATAATGCAATTCAGGACAAGGAGTTAAAACAGACCAGCTAGTACCGGTTTCTTGGCAAGTTGCAAACCCCTCTTCTGTCAAACACTTAATCTCGCCAGGAATACACATAGTAATAGCTCTTGCTGAAGTTTTAGGCTGAGGATTCCAGCCACGACCCCAATTCATCTTTTCCTCAGGCATACCAACAGAAACACGATAAGAAGCCTGAGTAACCAAACCAGTATTTTCAGCAGAGAACTTACCAGCAAAAAAAGAAATTATTATTACAATAATAATTATGAAAACTGATTTATTCATTTTCGGCCTCTTTTTATGAACAAAATAATATTTATTTATATAAATTAATCGGTTTGCATGTCCGTAGAAATGTCAGAAATACACAGTACATACCTTTTTGTGCATTTCTGACATGTCAAAAGGAAAAGTATGGCAGTTTCCTCTGGGTCAGGAGCTCCTGTTCATGTTAAGGCAGAAAACCGAAACCTTTAAATATATCAATTGATATATTATTAGATATGGCACAAATACTGGAAAATCCCTTTGTCAGGTCACCAACTTTAGAGACTGTCTTAATGGTAGAAAGAACTATCGAGGAGCACAGCGGGGAGTATAATAGAACTGAGCTATGGAAAAACCTGCCAAGAAAAGTTATGTGGCAGACATTTCTGGTTATTCTGGATTATCTGGGAAGCATAAACAAAATTGCCGTTGACCGTAAAGGAAAAATTGCATATATCTGGAATCCTGCACTAGCTAAAAAATTAGCTAAAAGAAAAGAGGTCAATATATGATTAAGACTTCAAAGGTTGTTTTTATTTCTGACGAATTGGAAAAAGACTTCAATGAATTAAAAGATGATGATCCTATAAAGAAAGGAATGGTGCGGGCAATAAAAGATTTAAAGAAAAATGCATTTGCAGGCATCCAGATTCCAAAACGATTATTTCCAACAGAATACATCCAGAAATATGGAATAAATAACCTGTGGAAATATGACCTGCCTAATGGCTGGCGGCTAATCTACACAATAACACCAGAAAACCAGGTTGAATTAATCTCCGCAATTCTAGAATGGTTCAACCACAAAGAATACGAAAGAAGATTCAAGTATTAACCAACAAACTCCTGAACACTCATGGGAGAAATAATGGAGACACCGAACTATAAAAAGACTGTCAATATATGAAGTAGATATGAGGAAGTAGATAAGAGAGGATAGAATACTCTAGAATTTGCGCACTGGTGCGTTTGGCACGTTTGCTTCTATGCCGTTCTCTTCTATGAAGTTTATAATTATGTTTTCAATTGATTTGTCCTTGGTGGTTATTTGCGCGATTGCAAGTGTTGGCAGTGTAAGATTATCTTTGTCCTTTGCTTTCCATATGATTTTGCAGATTAGTTTAGCTTCTTTTAAAATATCGTACTCAAGAGGTTTTGTGCGCACTGCTCTGACAGGCCCAATATTTTCTGTCAAGAATGACAGAAAGTTTATCATGTAATCAGATTTGCCCATATCATTATATCGTATAAGACAGGTCGGGCACTCAATTATCTTGCCGGGTGTGGGCTTAAATGGTGCCTGAAATTCATACCCGCATGTTGTGCATTCAACTGCGTATGTCATTCTTATCAAGACTTTTTCGTTTATATTTAAATGTTCTTAAAAATTATCCTTTTCTATTATTTCTCCATCACCCAAACATATTCACACCCTTAATTTTATAAACAACTAAATTATAGTATTTCCTATGAAACTCGGAGTATTATTTTCAGGAGGGAAAGACAGCTGCTT
>JAFGHW010000012.1 GCA_016929895.1 Candidatus Woesearchaeota archaeon | reverse complement strand
GGGAATTGGAATCGAGGGAATTTTATATTCCCTCTTCTTTTACGAATTATTTTCCATATAGAAAATAAAAAGCTTTAAATACTTTGGTATATTTTTAATTAATGGAAAAGGCAGGAAACCTCCGAAAAACCAAGGGAGAAGCCTAGAGGACAAAATGGCAAAAAAGAAATTTTCAATCGAAGATATCAAACTAACAGAACCAGAAAAAGAAAGCAAAACAGATGTATCTAAAATTCTGTCCACACTACAAAAAGAAAAAGTAGAATTTACCAAAGAAGCAGTAGAAGACATTAAAAAACAAATCGAACAAAGAGAAAAACTGCACAAAGAAGTAATCTCAAGCTTTGAAAGAATCAAAATAGAGCTAAATAACCTAATGATGTCAACATCAGACATGGAAGAACAAGAAAAAGCACGAATACGCCAAAAACAAGCAGACTTAGAACAATATAAAGTACAAGAAACAATAGACAAATGGAAAGATATTGCCTTATTAAAGAAGGAATTAAGAGAAAGAATACAAGATTTCAAAGAAAAAGAAAGCAAAACAGAAATGATGGCTGAACTATTAGAAAGGTGAAGATGTTAAGAGCACTAACTGTTGAGGAAATCTGCAAAAAACTAAGACCAGTAATGGGAAAAAAAGCGGATTTACTATATCTACAATACAAACTAGCAGATGAGATAGAAATAAAAAGAGAAATAGAACGAGCAATAAACGCGCTATACGAAGACAAACTAAATACTTCTTTAATCGAAGAAAAAATACTATTACCTCCACCAAAAAATCCCTTAGAAGGAGAATATGAACTTGGAAAAACATGGTATGCAGAAAAAACATACGGCGCATTCAAGCTAAGAGACCACGACATGATAAGACACATATGCATATCAGGAATGAGCGGCTCAGGAAAAACAAACATGGCATTCATAATATTAGAACAATTAATCAAAAAGAAAAAACCATTCATAGTATTTGACTGGAAAAAAAGCTTCAGACCATTACTAAAACTAGACAAAACCATGCTGTGCTTTACCGTAGGAAATCCCAAGGCAAGCAATCTATTCAGAACAAACATAAACGAACCGCCTGAAGGAGTAGACCCAAAAGAATGGGTAGGACTATTATGCGACCTAATCACTGAAAGCTTTTTTGCAAGCTATGGTGTGCACAAAATATTAACAGAAACACTAGACAAAGCATTCAGAGACTTCGGCGTTTACAAAGGAAGCAAAAACTATCCAACATGGTGGCAAATACGCGACAGACTAGAACAACAAGAAGCAGACACAAAAGGAGGAAAAGGAAGAGCATCAGAATGGCTAACAAGCGCAATAAGAATTGCATATGCCTTAACATTTGGACACTTTGGAGAAGCAATAAACTGCAAAGACAAATATGTAATGAAAGTAGAAGACCTGTTAGACAGAAGAATAATATTCGAATTAAATTCACTAAACGATGCTGAAAAAAAGTTTTTTTGCGAATATATCCTAACATACATTTACAAGCTCAAAAAAGCATGCGACATACCACGAAAACAAGAATTTGAAATAGCAATATTAGTAGACGAAGCGCATAACATTTTCCTAAAAGACAAAACACGATTTGTAAAAGAAAGCGTAACAGAAATGATTTATAGAGAAGTTAGAGAATATGGAATAAGCTTAATCTGCCTAGACCAACACATCTCAAAATTAAGCGATGTAGTCGCAGGAAACTCAGCATGCAATATCGCATTTCAACAAATTTTACCCTATGACGTTGATGCAATATCCGGATTAATGCATATCCGCGATAATCGAAATTTTTTTACCTTATTACCTGTTGGAGCGGCTTTGGTCAAGCTATCTGAAAGACATTTCACACCATTTGAAATAAAAGTGCCGTTATCTGACATCAAAAAAGAAAAAATAAGCGATGCAGAACTGGCAGAACTCATGAAAAAAATCGTAACAGGAGAAAAAAGACTAAAACTTTTTAAAGAAAGAACCAATATTAGCAGTATACAAAAGCAATTACAACGCGTAGAGACGATAGCAAAAGCAAGCGGAGTTAGACCACAAAAAGGAGACATGCTTACACAACCCATACTTGAATCATATTCATTTAGCAAAGAACAAAAAAAATTTTTAACGTACCTTAAAAGGAATCCCAAAATGGGGACAGCGAAAGTCTACGAGGCTCTAAAACTCAGCGCCAGAAAAGGCAATGAGATAAAAAAAGAACTCGAAAGCTTGGGCTTCATAAAAGTGGCTGAAGTCAAGGATCAAAAAGGCTGGAGAAAAGTCATCCAGCTTACTGACCTGGGCGAAAAAGCACTAGAAGCATGAAAAGCGCTGCGTTATCGACTTTTTACCGTCGATAAACGGAAAACCCCCTTGATTCTAATAGATGAAAAAATTTGCAAAGCGCTTCTTTCCAGGATCTTATGCCCTCACATACTTTCCACGGATAAGCGCTTTGCTTTGAAAAATATCTGACAAAAGTCAGTTAATAACCTTTTCTCCACTTGCCGGACCAAAAGAGAAACGTCAGTCTCTAATGGTCTGGCTTTGCTAAAAATTCCGGTTCAGGAGTGCTGAGAAAATAAACCACATGCCCATCACTGCCATCACAGGATGTCCTTCAAACACGCCTTCTCCTGAACCGGCTTGAATAATAGAGAGTCAGTTACGAGGAATGCCGAACCCCTCCTTCACTGACTCTTGAACGCAGACCAGGAAGGTCGTAAGCACTTTTCTGGTCTGCAAAAAATAATCCAGCAGGCTGACAGAGTCCGGACCAAAGAGGGAGTGAACCATGGCGAGGGGCAAGCTGACCTGCGTGGATCCCTAATTGTTAGTCTGCTGGTTTGGAAATCCGCGCAAAATGCGCTTTTTTTCATCTTAGTTTTGAATTGGAGGTAGAATGAAGCAGAACTGATTTGGCTGGTCTAAAAGGCACGAACCTTGTTCGTGCGAGCTGGCACAAGTGCTGCTCACTAAAGAAGGGGCCGACAATAAATGCTTCCACTCTAGGGAATCTTAAAGCATTTATTGAATCGGCCGCTTTTGCTATTTATTTTCTATATAGAAAAGAATTATAGACTTTTAATATAATTCTGCTTAAAGATAAATCCCTTATTTCTTGCCAGCCTTGCAAGAGACTTATCAAACCAAGTTCCATATTGCGCAGCTTTTTTAGAACGCCAGGCAAACTTTTTATCTAATCCCAAGTCCTGCGCGATTTCTCTTAAAATAATTTTTTTATTTTTTTGGTCTATTTTTCTTTTTGCAGGAATAGCCATAGCAGTTTTGATTAGAGCTTCATCCAAAAAAGGAGTTAAAAGATTAACATTTAATTTATTTGCAACCGCGGCATCTCTTCTTAAGTCCCGTTTCCACATTGACTTTAATCTTTTCCAGCACTCCTTATGAACATTCTTTGCCTCGCCATGGAAATGATAGCCTGCAAAGATTTCCTCTGAGCCTAAACCTGTGAAAAAATCTTTTATTTTATCTTTTTTGCCTAACTCTATGGCTGTTGCAAGAACAGAACCAACACCAATACTCAAAGTATCAACATGCTTAAGCATTTTTTTTGTTCTTTTGAATAACAGCTCCATTTCATTTGATTTTAAAATCTTTGTTTTAAGCTTAAACTTGTATTTCTTTGCAATTTCCTCGGCCCAAAACAAATCAGGAGAATTTTCCAAACCCACACAATAACAAATAAAATCGGCCTTTGCCTTTTTGCATACATGTGCTATCAAAGTTGAATCAACGCCGCCAGAAAACAAAATACCAAACCTTTTTTTAAGAATATTTCTTTGGATAGCTTCTAAAATTGCCTTTTTCAAAACTATTTTTGTAACTTTTTTATTTTTTTTTGATTCTTCTTCTAACTCAACTATCTTCTTAATCCATCGCTGTTCAGGAATTAGTTTCATGGCAAATCTTTAACCATTAATCTTCTCGCCTTTGGAACAAAATTAAGAATTTTGTCTTCCTGGATTTTACCGCAACCCATAAAATCGCTTTTGTTCTTGATAATAACAAAATCATTTCCTTTTGCCTTAAATGCAATATCAATACCCTTAAGCCAAAGAGGAACAAAAGCATCAGGGATTTCAACAACATTCTTTTTTGCTAAAGGACCTATTAATTGAGACCCTTCGATGCTTAATCTTAATTTTTCTTTGCGGTATTCGCCAAAATACATTCCAATTGTATTAATTTTTAATTTATCCAAATCAATTTTTCCAATATCCTTAGCAGCCAAACAAATCTTATTCTTAGTATTCATAAAAAAAGCAAAATCTTCCTTAAAATCCGCGCCCCATTGTTCTTGGATATATTTTCTAAAAAACTTAATTTCCCTTCCAGGCAAAATCCTCAAAGACTCTTTCATCAAACACCCCAAACAGGATTTTTCAAGCGCATTATAACCGCAATTTCTTTTAACAATTCCTTTTCATCAGAAGACAAAAATTCCTTATACTTTTTGAAATTTCTAAAATCCTCTTCTGGAATCAGAGAATACAAAATATCCCCTTCTTTAACCTGCCTTCCAATAATAACGCCTGACAAAGAAACAGCAATCCGTTTGCCTTTTTCTGCCTCACTCAAACTTTTCTGTTCTTCCTGAATTCCTTTAACTGTTGTCAATACCTTTGCTTCTTTATTCATCAAAGAAACACCTGTAGTCAAAGTTCCACTCAAGACATCAGCACCAATAACAGCAGGATTAGACTGTCTAAAAGTATAGCCCTTTAACAATTGTATCTTGCAAGGCTTTGAAAGAAGAGATAACGCCTTTAACTCTATCTGCTTTTTGGTATTTTCCTGCCATTTTTCCAAATCCTCAATTAACTTGTAAATAACATCATGGCAAATAACCTTAACTTTATCAGGAACTGCATCGGGAAGTTGAAGATTAAAACCCAAAACAACAGCTATTAACGGGTTTTTATCAAAATTAGCCTCTGCATCAGACAAATCCCTTTTAGAAATCGGGCCAACACTTGCTTTTTTGATAGATATATTTTTTTCTCTTAAAAGATTAGACAAAGCCTCTAAAGAACCCAAAGAATCAGCCTTAATAACAATACCCTGCTCATCTGTTTCAACCAAAACCTCTTCAACCTGTTCTTGCACTTCTTTTTTTGCCTTTTCTGTGTCATCTGTGCCTGCGATTAACGGCATGCCCGAAACAACATCATCAATACCAGGAGCAACAATCCTAACACCTGTAGAAGCACTAACTTCTTTGATTGACTTAAACCTGGCATGCTTATCACGCATCTCAGACAAAGCAGAAGGACTAAATAAGGCCTTAACCCTTGATTCCACAGCACTTGTCAAACCCCCAATAACCAAAGAATCACCAACACTAACAGAACCACCATAAATAATAACATCCATAACCTTGCCCATGCCTTTTTCATCCTTAACCTCTAAAACAGTTCCTTTGCCTTCGCCTTTAACATCACATTTAAGAGTTTTTTCCAAATATTTTTGAGCCAAACCAGCCAAAACCATTAACAATTCTGGGATGCCATCGCCTGTTTTTGCAGAAACAGGAACAATAGCAACTGCCTTGGTATAATCATCAACACGGTCAAATCTTTCAGAATCTATTTTATGCTCTGCAACCTGACCAACGATTTCATATAATTTCTTTTCAATTTCATGAATTACCTGATCATTTTGTTTTGCAATAGTTGAAAGAACAGAACCCTTTTCTGGCCTGTATCCTGAAATCAAATCAATCTTATTTGCAGCGATAATAAAAGGAGTTTTATACGACTTTAAAATCTCAATCGATTCAACAGTCTGCGGTTTCAATCCTTCCCTAATATCAATAACCAGAATCGCCATATCTGCAAGATTTCCCCCTCTTTTTCTCAAGCTAGTAAAAGCAGCATGACCCGGAGTATCTATAAACAACAAACCAGGAATAGTAAGATTAAGTTTTAACTGTTCTAATAAATTACCACATACTTTTTTAATTGTTTCAGTAGGAATAATAGAGGCGCCAATAGCCTGCGTGATTCCACCAGCTTCTTTAGCAGCAATAGCACTACCTCTAATCTGGTCTAAAACACTGGTTTTTCCATGATCCACATGGCCCATCATAGCCACAATAGGTTGCCTAATCATACTAGAATGCTAAATATTGGTGTTTTTTAAATGTTTGGGAGAATAAGACTAATATTTTTGCCATAACCAAGGCCTATCTTTTCTTTCTTGCATAAACTCCTCAAAAAGGGTATTATCGCCTGATTTTCTTGGATTATAAGAAGGATATTTTTCTACTCTAAAACCGGGATATTCTATGATTAATGAAAAAAGTTCAGTAAGATCCTCGTCAACTAAAGTATCCAATCCTCTTTCATATGCTCTTCTAGCTAATTTGTTCACGCAATCCCATATATGAAAACCGGCTACTCTTAATGCTTTAATATTACCTAATTGATCTAAAATTAAATCATTATCAGGATAAGGATTTTTTCCATTTGATTCAGTTGTATGAGTTTTAAAATCCATTCCTACTTCAAAAATTTTATCATGCTCTTTAAGTATTATTATATCTGAAATTTTATGACCATTAAAAATCGCATAATTAATATTAAATCCCTTTTGTCTATATCTTACATCAATACATTTGTTAAGAAGAGCACCATACCTGTTTTTGAAATAGTCTTTACCTTTTTTTTCATATTTCCAAGCATTATTTTCAATCTCAAAATCTATATATTCAGGGATTGGGTATAGGAATACAAATGATTTCATTTAATTAAGAAATTCTAAGAATATTAAAAAGTTACTTATTAACTCCAAACTATATTCTATACCTCATATCTTATTTTACTACTCACTAATACTCCAAATACGCAACCTTTAAATACTATGAGTATTTCCAAGTAGTAACAAGTCATTATTGACGATAAATTTGGGGGGAAGAAAACATGAAAACAAAAATGTTAAGCGCGCTAAGCATCCTATTGATAATTCTTTTAGCAACAACTGCTATAGCATTACCAATAGATATAAATAAAGTTGAAATCGACGGAGAAAGAGTCGATGACAGCGAAGTAAGACTGGATGTTCAAAGAGGACAAGAAGTTGAAATCGAACTAACAATTATACCAACAGAAGACGTTGAAGATATTGAAATCAGAGCATTTATTTCAGGCTATGAATACAATGACTTTGACGAAATCGCAGACTCAATCGGACCAATAAGCATGGACCAAGGAGTCAAATACAGAAAAACACTAAGAGTAACACTGCCTGAGGATGTAGAGGAAGACGACTACAAGCTAAGACTGTTGTTAACAAACAGAAACGGCGATGATGTAATAGTAAAAAACTACCAAATAAAAGTTGACCTACCAAGACATGAATTAAAAATCACAGATGCAATTTTCCACCCAGGAAAAAACGTTAAAGCAGGAACTGCTTTGCTAGGACAAATACGCGTAGAAAACGTGGGTGAAAAAGACGAAGAAGACGTTGTTGTCAAAATAATGATTCCAGAACTAGGCGTTTCAGCAACAGATTACATCGATGAAATCGAAAGCGGAAAACAAGAAGAAACAGAAGAACTATACCTAAAAATACCAGAAAGCACAGAAGCAGGAATCTACCAAGCACAAATATACGTAGGATACAACGGAAACCACGACAAAGTGCTTGCAACTTCAGTAATAAACGTAGAAGAAAACGAAAGATTGCAGCAAAAAACTGAAGAAAACACAGTAGTAGTTGTAGAACAAACACCTGCAGAAGAAACAGTTGTTCCAACAACAGACTGGAAAAGCACAGTAAAAACAGTACTAGAAGTAGTATTGCTTGTTTTAGTTGCTCTACTAGTTGTAATCGGACTAATAATCGGATTTACAAGACTAGGAAGAGATTAAATATTTTTATTTTTTTCTTCTCTCTTTTTTCTTTATTATAATAAAAACCTTAATAAATCAATACTAGATTCTAGACGGTATGGCCCGCAAATATCCATCTGGATGCAGTGCAAAAAAATACTTTGAATCTGATGAAGAACTCAAAAAACACTACAAAAAAGAATATTCTTCTGATCCTTCTAGTAATTACCCAGTTAAAACACTTGAATCATATGGATTTATGCGCAAGAAATGTAGGTGTGGGCAGTATTTTTGGAGCATAGATGATAAGCGAGAAACATGCGGAGAACCAGTCTGTGTAGGAGGATTTGGATTTGTCGGAGATAGTCCCTGCACAAAAAAACTAGACTACATACAAGTATGGGAAGAATACTCGAAAATACACAGAAAATTAGGATATACACCGATTAAACGCTATCCTGTTGTTGCACGCTGGAATCCCACCACAGAGTTTACTATCGCTTCAATCGCAGCATTTCAACCATATGTTGTATCAGGAGAAGTAGAACCGCCTGCAAATCCTTTAGTAATACCACAATTTTGTTTGCGCTTTCCAGACATAGACAATGTAGGAATAACAGGACATTTCACAGGATTTGTAATGCTTGGAGAACATGCATTTGTAGCACCGCAAGAATATAATTTTAACAAATACCTAAAAGACCATTTAATCTGGCTAACACAGGGAATGGGAATACCAATAAAAGAAATAACAGTACACGAAGATGTATGGGCTGGAGGAGGAAACTTCGGGCCATGCGTAGAATTCTTTGTAAGAGGACTAGAAGTAAGCAATCAAGTATACATGCAATATGAAAACACACCAAACGGTGCAAAAGACCTGAAAATAAAAGTATTAGACATGGGCCAAGGACACGAAAGAGCTGCCTGGATAACACAAGGAACTGCAACAGCATATGAAGCAACATTCCCAACAGTAATAGAAAAACTAAAAGCAAAAACAGGAATAAAAATTGATTCGGAATTCATGAAAAAATTTATTCATGCCGCGCCTTATTTGAATGTATTAGAATTTGATGACATTGAAAAACAATGGGAAATAGTAGCAGAAAAACTAAGCATTAAATTAAGCAAGTTAAAAGAAAAAATAATGCCAGTAGCAGCAATGTATTCAATAGCAGAGCATTCACGCGCATTATTAGTTGCTCTGGCAGACGGTGCTTTGCCAAGCAATGTAGGAGGAATGTACAACCTGCGAGTCCTATTCAGAAGAATGCAAGGATTTATAGACAAA
The DNA here is from genome assembly GCA_016929895.1 of Candidatus Woesearchaeota archaeon. Classification (GTDB taxonomy): domain Archaea; phylum Nanobdellota; class Nanobdellia; order Woesearchaeales; family ARS49; genus WJKI01. Next base: position 2,174 of record JAFGHW010000012.1, on the reverse strand, counting down.
TACGAATGGGATTTAGATGTTACTGAAGTCTGTTCATGGCATGCAGAATACTTAAAACCATTATTCCCAGAATTACAAGACGAACTGCTGAATGTTAAAAAAATACTGGACGTAGAAAAGAAAAAATACAACACCACCAAAGAAAAAACAAAAACCCTAATCCAAAAAGTACTTAAAAAAACACTGCTGGCAGAAGATTTAGTAGAACTATATGACAGCCACGGAATAAACCCAGAAACATTAAAAATCGAAGCAGAAAAACAAGGAAAAAGAATAATAATTCCATCAAACTTCTATAATTTGGTCTCAAGAAAACACAAAATCGAAGAACAGGAGACACAAACAGAAAGAAAAACAAAAATAAACATAGGCGCAGTTCCTGAAACACACTGCACTTATTTTGATGACTGGAAAAAAACAGAGTTTAAAGCAAAAGTTCTCAAGATTGTTGGAAACAATGTAGTACTAGACCAAACCTCTTTTTACCCTGTATCCGGCGGGCAAATCAATGATATTGGCAGTATTGCAGGAATATTTGTCATTGATGTTTTCAAACAAGGACACAATATAATACATGTTTTACAAGACAAACCCAAATTTGCAGAAGGAGACATAATTATTGGCAAGATTGACTTTGAAAGAAGAAAACAACTAACACAACACCATACTGCAACACACATAATAAATGCAGCCGCGCGAACCATTTTAGGAAACCACATTAACCAAGCATCTGCAAGAAAAGAGCTAGACAAAGCATACCTGGACGTAACACACTACGACGCAATCACTGATGAAGAAATGAAAAAAATAGAAAAAGAAGCAAACCGGATAGTCGAAAAAGGAATTGCACTAAAACTTAAATTCATGCCCCGCGCTGAAGCAGAAAAAAAATACGGAATGCACTTATATCAGGGAGGAGCAGTCCCTGGAAAACAAATCAGGATTGTAGAAATTCCAGGAATAGATGTAGAAGCATGCGGAGGAACACATTTGAACAACACAAAAGAAGCAGAACAGATTAAAATCCTCAAAACAACCAAAGTAAAAGACGGAGTAGTAAGAATAATATTCACAGCAGGCGACGCTGCAAAGAAAAAAGAAAAAGCACAAGATGCGCTTTTATCGCGGATATCTGCTTTATTAAATGTAAAAGAAACACAAATACCTGCAAGAGCAGAAGAATTATTCCAAAAATGGAAAACAGCAAGAAAAGCAGCAACCAAAAGAAAAAAAATAGACTTAAAACTTCTAGAACTAACAAGCAAAGAAGAATACACAGGACAAGATATACTCAAAAAAACAGCAGAAATAATAAAATCACAACCAGCACACCTAGAAAAAACACTAATTAAATTCAAACAAGAACTAGAAGAGTTTAAAAAGAAAATAGAAGCTTTATAAAAACAATTTGTTAATCACATCAGTTGTATAAAGCATTATCGCCCTTGTTTGGGTTTTTGAAGGTGTAAATGCTTTTTGCTTTTTATGAACAGAATGAATTCTAACCTGATTGATTAAATGAATCTGATTACCTAAAGCAGGGTCTAAATCAATATTTTTACTTGATAACTTTGCAATTAGATTGCCTAAACCAATGCCAGGAGCTTTTTCTAACAGGTCATTACCTGTAATTTCAAAATACTTTCTATGTAATGCAGTTTCTAAAATCCTGCCGCAGATTATTATTGCACTTCTATAACAGCCAGCATTAAAACAACGATTCATTTCCTCAATATCTGCATGAACTTCTTCCTGTATTGCGTGATTAATATTGGGAATTTTAATACTGGATTTCTGAGGAAGACCTGCCAAAACGCCTGCAATCATATCAACGGAGTTAAGCATTTTATTAGGGTCTTTTGTTCTTTTTAAAGCATTAATCTGAAACCAAATCTCATCCAAAGGATGAGACTTAAACCAGATTTCATCCAAAGGATGCTTTGTTAATCGTCTAGAATGTTTTTCTAACAAAGTAATATTAGTGAATACTGATTTAATTAACGAATTATTCTGCTGAGTTTTAAAATCAGAAACAGAAGATTTTTTAATTTCTAAAGAGAGATTTTTAGATATTATTTTATCTAAATCAGATTTTAAAGACTTAACAACTCTTTTAAGTTCGTGCATATTTTAAAGGTTGGGATAATTAGTATAAAAACTTATTGGGAAAATTC
>JAFGHW010000002.1 GCA_016929895.1 Candidatus Woesearchaeota archaeon | reverse complement strand
GAGTCGGTTCTTGATAAATTAGATTAATTCTTAGAAACTTATTTAAACTATTTCTTATAAATGTATGTAAAAACTTAGGTGATTTTTGATGCAATCATGGATACTGCTTATTATTGCTTCTTCCTTGCTTGGTTCTATTGCTATGTTGTTTAAGAAAAAGGCTTTGATTAAAGAGCATTCTGCTCAGTATTTATTGGCTTTTAAGCCTTTAGAGCTTGGTTTGTTGCTTTTTTTCTTGCCTTTTATTGCTTTTAAGATTCCGGTTACTATTGTTTTGTTTATTTTTTTGGTTTCTTTGCTGAGTTCTGTGGCATTATTATATATTGCAAAATCGTATAGGCATATGGAATTATCTACAGTTGCTCCTTTGACTAATCTGATGCCTTTGTTTGTTATTATTATTGCTGCGGGTTTGTTAGGCGAGTCTGTTACATATAAGCACTTTGCAGGTATTGGTTTGTTGCTGGCAGGGACTTATTATTTAGAGTCCGAGCATTGCGCAGGGCATTGGCTTTCGCCTTTAAAGCAGCTTAAATCAAAGTACGTTTTATTTTTATTGTTTGGTTTTTTGCTGTCAGCAATTATTGCTGTTAGTGAGAAAGTAATTATCAGTTCTGTATCTCCTTTCACTTTATTGTTTTATAATTATTCATTTCAATCTTTTAATTTTATAGTTCTCTCAACATTTATGTATGGTGGATGGAGGGATATTATTCATGCGTATAAGACTTCTTGGAAGCCTTTGTTAGGCAATGCTTTTTTTGCTAATCTGTCTAATTTGGCTTATTTTTTTGCGATTTCTGTAACTTTTGTTAGTTTGGCTGTTCCTGTGAAACGTTTGTCTTCTTTGTTTGCGATTTTCTTGGGCGGCAAGTTTTTAAAAGAAGGACGCATCTTTCACAAGACTATTGCTTGTCTTATTATGCTTGCAGGGGTTTTTGTTATTGCTTTATGAAATTAAAACAAGCTTTGAAGAAAAAGCTATCAAAAAAGGAATTAGAATTAGTCAGGTCTAGTTTTGACATTGTTGGGAGCATTGGAATTATTGAAGTTGATGATAAATTAAAGAAAAAGGAAAAGATTATTGCCGAAACTTTATTAAAACTAAATCCGCATATTAAGACTGTTTTAAAAAAGTCAGGCATTCATTATGGTGTTTACCGCCGGCAAAAGATGATTTTTTTAGCAGGAATAAAAACAAAAACTGCCGAGCATAAAGAATCAGGCATAAGAATGCTTATTGATGTCGAAAAATGTTTCTTCTCTTCTAGATTGAGCACAGAGCGTTTGAGGATTTCTAAGCAGATAGCGCCTAAGGAAGAAATTTTGGTTATGTTTAGTGGTGTTGCTCCTTATCCTTTGGTTTTTGCTAGAAATAGCAAGGCAAAAGTTATTTATGGTATTGAAAAAAATCATATAGCCCATGAATTTGCTGAAAAGAATGTTTTGTTAAATAAATTCTGGGAAAGAATCAGGTTAATTAGAGGCGATGTTAGAAAAATAATACCTGTAATGAATAAAAAATTTGATAGGATTTTAATGCCTATGCCAAAAACAGCTGAAGAATTTCTTCCTATAGCTTTCAAAGCAGCTAAAAAAGGAACTATTATTCATTATTATGATTTTGGTAAAGAAGAAGAGTTTAAGATTTTAAGAGAAAAAGTAAACAATGCTTGCAAAAAAGAAAAAAAGAAGTGCAGAATTTTAAGAACAGTTAAATGTGGTAATTATTCTCCTGGTGTTTTCAGGGTTTGTATTGATTTTCGTATTCTGTGAGTTTAACCGAATATTTCTTGATAGCTTTTATCTTCTTCTTCTGTTCTTACTTTTTCAATTGCTTGCAAGAAATCTTTTTCTTTTATTTTATTTCGTTTGTCGCGTATTGCAAAATATCCTGCTTCTGTGGCTATTGATTTTATTTCTGCTCCTGATAACTCTTTCATTTTGTCTAGTACGTTATCGCGGTTTATTGCATTTATGTTCATTCTGGAAGTGTGTATGTTGAATATTTCTTTTATTCCTTCTTCATTAGGTAATGGGACTTCAATTAGCCGGTCTAGTCTTCCTGGTCTTGTTATTGCACTGTCAAGTATATCTTTTCTGTTTGTGCATCCTATTATTTTTACATTTCCTAGAGGCGCAAATCCGTCTATTTCAGATAGTAACTGCATGAATGTTCTTTGGACTTCTCGTTCTCCTGATGTTCCGATATCAACTCTTGTTGCAGCAATAGCATCTAATTCATCGATAAATATTATTGAAGGTGCTTTTTCTCTTGCCAATTGGAATATTTCTTTGACTAGTTTTGCCCCTTCTCCTATGAATTTTTGAACTAATTCAGAGCCCACTACTTCTATGAATGTGGAGTTTGTTGATGCTGCAACTGCTTTGGCCAATATCGTTTTTCCTGTTCCCGGAGGACCGTGTAATAGTATCCCCTTTGGTGGTTCTATGCCTATTTTTTCAAAGAGTTTGGGGTTTTTCAAAGGCAGTTCGATTATTTCTTTGATTTCTTGTTCTTGTTGTTTTAGTCCTCCGATTTTGTCCCAGCTAATATTAGGTTTTTCTATTATAACAAATTTCTCAACGTCAAATCGTTTATTGCTGGCAATTTTTTTTATGATTGTTAAATTCTTTTGTTCTGCCAATACATATTCTCCTGGTTTTAAATCCTTGCAGGTTAGTGACTTTTCTACTAAGAATTCATTTCCGTTAGGCAGGCGGATAAGAACTTGTTCTCCGTGTAATTCTTTGATTTCGCATGCAATTAATGGTGTTGTTTTGTATTTTTGCAGTTCTTTTTGCATATTTTCTATGGTTTCTCTTAGAAATCTATTCTCTTCAATTAGGGATTCATTGTTTGTATAGTTGTAAAATACTTTATTTACATCATCTTGGCTCATATTGTTTTGTTCCAGGATTTGGTTATTTATAAATGTTCTGATTAGAGGTGCATCAGCTTTAAATAGGGTTTTTTCGCGGATTTCTTCTCGTAACATTTAAATATAGTTTATTTATTTATTATATTAATGCAGGATAATCGTTTACAGAAAATCGCTAAGGTCTTAGTTGATTATTCGACTCGTGTAAAAAAAGGTGACAGAGTTATTATTAGCACTCAGATTGGCGCTTCTCCTTTGGCTTTAGCTGTTTACAAGATGTGTTTGGAAAAAGATGCTTATCCAGTTATTCGTTGTGCTGTCCCTGGTGCGAATTATATTTTCTTTAAGCACGCAAAAGAGCATCAATTAAAGCGTTTTCCAAAGGTTGCTATGTATGAAATAAAAAATACAGATGTAGTGATTCATTTGTTTGCGAGTTTTAATACAAGGGAATTGGCAAGCATTGACCCGAGGCGCTTATCCTTAAGAGCCAAGGTTTTGAATCCTATTTCTCGTTGGCGTGGTGATAAAACTAGGTGGGTTTTGTTTGATTATCCTACAAGGGCTTTTGCTCAGGAAGCAGGAATGTCTATCTGGGAGTATGAGGATTTTGTTTTTAAGGCTATTGACCACGATTGGAAGAAATTTAGTAAGAATATTCATGAATTGGCTTCTGCTGTTAATAAGGCAAAGCACGTCCGTATTGTTGGCAAGCAGACCGATGTGGAGATGACTATTAAAAATGGCCATTGTGTTGCTGGCGATGGTAAGTATAATATGCCTGGCGGTGAATTTTTTACTGCTCCTGATAAATTTTCTGTTAAAGGCAAAATTATGTTTGATTTTCCTTCTGTGCGTTATGGCACAGTTGTTAGAGGAATTAAATTGGAATTTAGAGATGGCAAGGTTGTGAAAGCTACCGCTAATTCTGGCCAGGATTTGTTGAGGGAAATGATTGCTATGGATTCTGGCTCTTGTTATGTTGGTGAATTAGGTATTGGTTGTAATTATAATATAACCCGGCAGACTAATAATACTTTGTTTGATGAGAAGATTGGCGGAACCATTCATCTTGCTTTGGGCAATGCATATTTGGAGTGTAATGGCAAGAATAAGTCTGCTTTGCATTGGGATTTGATTAAGGATTTAAGAAACAAAGGTTCTGCGATATACTTGGATGGAAAGTTGTTTCAGAAAAACGGTAAGTTTTTGATTTAGGGATATGCTTGTTTTGCTAGTTTTTGTATTTCTGTTTTTTGGTTTCTTAATGGTTCTAGTAGTTTGTTGATTTCTTTTGTCACTGTATTTTTTAGGTCTAGTGGATGAAGTTTTTTGGTTGTATATGCATTTTCTAGTTCGTCATATGTTTCGAATTCTAGATTTCCTCCGAATTTTCCAGGTCTTTCTATGATTAATTTTTCTCCTTTGTCTGCCTTGAGTGTCATTAATACGTATTTTGTAAATGCTAGTATCCCATTGTCTTTAATAATGCCTGGTTCGCAGTATGCGCTGTTTATTTTTTCTTGCACTGTTTTTTCGTCGTCTGCTAAGTCTATTTTGCTTTTTGAGTCTGAAGCGCTCATTTTTTTGCCCATCAAGCCGGGTATCATTGGCGTCATTATTTCTATTTGTCTTGTATAACCTATTTTTGGAAGGTTTTCCCTGGCAAACATGAATATTTTTCTTTGGTCTGTTCCGCCGTATTGTATGTCTACTTTAAGATAGATTTCGTCTAATGACTGCATTATCGGATAAAGTAGTCCGCTTAATTTTGGATTTGCTCCAAATTTTACTACCTCTGCTGCTGCTCTTTTGCAGTCATTTATGTTCACTTCTGTTGACATTTTTAATATGTCAAATTGATAGTTTTCTTTTTTTTGAAAGTCAGATCCTTTTATTACTTCAAAGTCTTTTGCATCTGCGCCAATTGCTCTAAGCATTATGGGCATTATTTTTGCGTAATATTGGTATCTTTTTTCCAGCAAATCCCATGGGGTTCCATCCAGTGCTCCGTGTAAGTCTGCTAATAGTAATTTGACTTTGAATCCCGCTTTTAGAAAGTCTGCCATTTTGATTGCAGGAAAAAAATACGCTACATGCGGTTTTCCTGTTATTGCGGTTCCTAAGTAGACCACTGGTTTTTTCTTTTTTTCTATTACTTCTTTTAGTTCTTTTTCTGTTACAATCTCTTCTGTGTTTCGTTTTATTAATTGGAATTTTTCTTCAGGAGTCATACTGTTTATTTTCTATCTTGTCTTTAAAAATCTTTTCCTATTTTTCACTGGCCATATCTGCAAAAAGTATATAAAGATTAAAGCATTAGTTCATGTTATGATTTCAGTTACTACTCTGATATCTTATTTATATTGCCCGAGAAAATTATATTTAGAGAAAATCAAGGGTTATGTAGAGATTCCTAAGGATATCCTGGTTAAGGGTGCTGTAAAACACAGGGTTTTTGATGAGCTAACAAATGTTGAGGATTCTATTGTTTCTGCTATTTCTAGTGGCTTTGATTGGGATAAGATATTGCATCATTATTCAAGTCATTTTTCCAGGATACTTAGGCGTTCTGTTTTAAAGTCTGCAAGACAGATTAAGATGGCTAATCTAAATCCTATGTCTGTTTTTAATGAGTTTTCGCCTTTTTTTAATAAGGAAGCTGAAACAAGGGCAAAATATGTTTTTGATTTTATTCAGAAGAATAATGTGTATGGTTCAGAGCTTTGGGATAGTTTGATTCCTAAAATAAAATCAGAATATAAGGTTTCTTCTGTTTTATTGGATTTGTCTGGTAAAATAGACCGCATAGAAATTTATAAGAATCAGCTGATTCCTATAGAGATTAAGTCTGGCAGGCCTCCTAAAGAAGGTGCTTGGGAAAATCACAAGGTTCAATTGGCTGCTTATGCTTTGTTATTAGAGGATAAGTTTGGTGTCAGGATTAAAGAGGGAATTATTAATTATGTTGATTCTGGCCAAAAAGTAAGTATCGCTATCAATCCTTTTTTAAAGGAGCAAGTTAAGGACTTAATAAAAAAGGTTAAAGTATTGCTTGAGTCTAAAGATATTCCTGATATTGCGCAGAACAAGAATAAGTGTGCTGTATGCGGGTTAAGAGAAAGATGTCACAGTTTGGTGACTGAATAAAAACAAAACATTTAAATATATTATGGGATACTGTTATTGAATAATAAAAGTGGATGGGTGATTTTCAGAATGGCAGATGATAAAAAATTCTCTAAACAATTGGTTGGCAGAACTGTTGTTAGCAAGGCTGGTAAACGATTCGGCGAGGTAGGAGATATAATTTTTGAAGCTAAATCAGGTGAATTAATTCATTTGGTTTTAAAAAGCCCCACTTCGTATACTGACAAGCTGGAGCTGGAAAAAGACCAGCAGGGCAGGTTTTTGATTCCTTTTTCAGCTGTAATTGCTATTGGCGATTTTATGGTTATTTCTGAGGAAGATATTATTTAGTTTTTTTCTATTGTCCTTTTATACTACCTAAAACTATATAAATGACGAATCATTAGCTTTCTTAGGGGGAATTATGTCTGATACTATTATTTGGACTGAGAAGTATAGGCCTAAGGATTTTTCTGATGTTAGGGGCCAGGATGCTATAGTTTCTAAGGTTAAGGCTTTTGTTGAGCAAAAGAATTTGCCGCATTTGCTTTTTGCAGGTCCTGCTGGTGTTGGTAAGTCTTCTTTGGCTTTGGTTGTTGCAAAGCAATTGTTTAAAGATTCTTGGAGAGAGAATTTTTTAGAGTTAAATGCTTCTGATGAAAGGGGCATTGATGTTGTTAGGGTTAAGGTTAAGGATTTTGCAAGAACTAAATCTATTGGTGATGTTCCTTTTAAGATTATTTTCTTGGATGAGTGTGATGCTTTGACTAAAGAGGCTCAGCAGGCTTTGAGAAGAACCATGGAGAATTATACTAATACTTGCAGGTTTATTTTGGCTGCTAATTATTCTTCTAAGATTTTAGACCCTATTCAGTCTCGTTGTGCTGTTTTTAGGTTTAAGCCTTTGCCAAAAGAAGATGTTATAAATATTATTAATAAGGTTGAGAAAAACGAATCATTAGTGATTGATGATAATGCCAAGGAAGCATTATACATAGTTTCAGAGGGCGATTGTAGGAGAGTTGAAAATATTTTGCAGTCTTGTTCTGCTGTTGATAAAAATATTACAGAAGAATTGGTTTTTTCTTTGGCTTCGTTTGCTCAGCCCAAGGAGATTAAGGGCATTCTTGAGACTGCTATTAACGGCGATTTTATTAATGCAAGAAAAGGATTATTAGATGTTATGCTTAGATACGGTCTTTCAGGTTTGGATTTGATTAAGCAGATTCAAAAAGAAGTTTGGAATTTAAGCATTGATAACAGGAAAAAGGTTTCTTTGGTTGACAAATGCGGCGAAATAGAGTTTAGAATGGTTGAAGGCGCTGATGAATTTGTCCAGTTAGAGGCTTTGCTGGCTTGTTTTAGTTCTGCGGAAGAATAAAAATTTACTCTCCCGAAGTCTTCACTGAAATCTTTGTTTGCTTGTATTCTTCATAATCATAAAACGCTTCTATTCCGAGTACTTGTTCAAAGTCTATTTGTCCTGGCGCTGGTTGTGTGCATGTGATTGTTTTTACTCCGTCAAATAGTGTTGTGTACCCTTCTGCTTTTGTTCCTTGGTTTTCTAGTCCTGTGCATGTTATTCCTGGCATGTTTGTTTCTACGCGCACAAATATTTTATCTTTGTTTTTGCGTGTTGTTTTGTCGCATACTGTCCCTCTTTGATAGACATCTCCTGTTCCCATATTATGTATTTCAAAGCTGAATCCTATTTTGTCTTTTGCTCTTGCACTTTCTGTTATTCTTGTGATTTGTATTGGTGCTCCCGAGTTATAAACTGGTTTGTCTTCATTTATATTGCATATTCCTTCGCCTGCTGTTAATATGTTTTTTCTGATGCATAGCTTGCTGATTGCTTTTGTATTGTATAAGTAACAGATGTTTGCTCGCAGTGGGAATTCTATTGTTGTTCCTGTAATTTTTCCTGTGTATTCTAGGTTAGGAAAGTCTACAAACACAGGAGGTCCTGTTTGTATGTTTCCCATTGTGTCTTTTTTTGCGGAAATTATGTCTTCTTTTGATGTTTTTGAAAGGTCGTTTTCTGTTGTGCTGAATTCAACTGGATTTATTCCTGAAAGAGTTACTTTTATGTTGTCTTTTAATATGTCTGATTCTCCTTTATTTTCTATTTTTATTGTGACATCAAATGGGTCTGTTCCAGAATCATATACTTCTGTGCGTAATTGTGAGAAATCAAATGTGATTCCTTGTGTTCCTCCGATAAAAGGTGCTTCTATTGAAACTGTTTGTCCGTCTTGTTGGCACCCAACTAGTGCGATTAATATTATCGCCAAAATAATTATTTTTTTCATGATATCACCTATTGTATAGCAACTGTGAACAGTTGCTATGCTTGAAAATGACAAGTACAATATAAAAATTTGTCATTTTCATTGTATTGATAATATTTCAATATCTTTGAATATGACGTTTTTATATCCGTATGCTAATTTGATTGTTACTGGTGTTGTATATACTGACTGCCCTGCTGTGTTTATGTTGCAGTACATTGTTGCTCTGCCGTTTATTAATCTTAGATACCCTTGGTCTAGTGGTTTGCAGGAGTTGATTATTGAATATCCTGGCATACTCACGTCGTATACTTGGACATAGTCTATTTCTTCAAATCCAAGGCCTGATGTGTATGGACTGCATCTTTGCATTGTGTCTATTCCTGGCTTGAATACTTCTCCTCCTCCTGTGTTGCTTATATCGATTTGTAATCGCGTTATTCCGGGGCTTGCTTCTACTCCTACATTTGTTACTGCTATTGGTGCTCCTTGTCCTCCTGACATTGATACAGTTTGTGGTGTGCATGCTTTTTCTGTTGTTGTTATTTTGTATGGGTCCGCATCTATGCATATGTTGGCTGATGCTATTGTTTCATATTCATAACACGCTGTTGCTAATAATTTTAATGGGTATTTGTCTATGTTTTGTGCGCTTAGCATTGCAGGTGTTCCTTTTATTTGTATTCGGTCTGTTACTCCCCTGCTAATGTATGGCCCTTTTCCTTCTAATACAGGTATTGGTTCTCCGCTTGTTTTTATTCCTGTTAGTATTGCTGGGTCAAATCCTGATAAATAAATGCGGTCTGCGATTCCTGTTGTTGTATATGCGCCAAGATTTTCTATTTCTATTACTGTATTTAGTTCGTCTGTGTCAAATACTCGATACGGCGGCATGTTTTGAACAAAGCTTATTCTTAGTCCTTGGTTGCCGTATCTATAATTTTCTGGTTGTGTTTCTTTTGTTGGCTGCCTGCTTGATGTGCACGAGACAAGTAGAATAAGCATGATTAGTATTGCCAGCTCTTTTTTCATATTCAAACCTTTTTTTTGTGGTATTATAAACTTTTTGGATTTTAATACGCTTTTTTATTTATTTGTATTGTTTTGGGCAGTGTCTGGATGTAGCCGTAATTAAGCTCTAGTATTAGCGGTGTTTGGTAGTTGCCTGCGCTTTTACTAAGTCCTTGTGTTAGTTCGCATACGATTTTATTTTCTTTTTGCTTTAGTTTTGCTGGTTCGCAGTTTAATACATCATTTGATAGCATTGCATTTACTTGCACAATGTCATAGTTTTCTTTTCCTATGCTTCTTCCTGTGCATGCATCATAGACAAGACCCGGGTCTATTATTTGTCCTTTGCCAAGATTTTGTATTTCTATTATGTATGTTGGTTTTACAAGATTCTCATTTTCATGCGGCAGGATTTTTGTTTCTACTGATGTTACTCCTACAGGCCCTCCTTGCCCGCCTGATGGTGTTTGCATTTGGATTGTGCATACTTTTGTTTCTTTTTTTAATTGGTTTGTGTCCATGCAGGTGATTATTGTCGCATATGTGGCGTATTCATAGCATGCATTTGCGATTATTGTTGTGCTTTGTTTTTTTATTAATTCTCCTAGCTGGCCTGTTCTTGCTTTTAATTGTATTATCTGTTTTCCTCCTAATGGTTCATACATTGATTTTCCTTTGATATTAAATCTATTCATTTTTTCGTCTTGCATTGTTATATATTGTTCATTTAATGCTATATTGTATATGCCATTTAGTATGTCTGTTGCTCCAGAATTGTGCAATTCAAGTCCGATTTCAAATAATTGGTTTTCAAACACCTCGCTAGGAGGCATTCCATTTATGTATTCCATTTCAATAGCTGTTGTTCCTTCATGTACATCTGGCAAGTTTATTGTTTCTTTGCTTTGCCCGGGTATTATTCCTGTGCATCCTACTAGGATTAGAAATAATATTAGGCTGATTGTTTTTTTCATGTGCTTGCCTCAAGTGGCTCAACTACGCGTATGTCTAATGATTGTTCTAGTTCATAATCGTATTTTAGTGATGCATGGAAGCTTCCTGGTTTTTCTGTTGATTGACTCATTAGTAAGTCATAATCTTCTATTTCTAGGTACATTCTGAATTCTCTTACTGTTAGTATATTTTGATATAATTGTTTTGATAATTCTGATTTTTTTACTTTATAGACTTCTACTGCTTCAGGATTGCATACTCTTGCCTCTTCTTCTGGAAGTTCAGAACATGTTGTTTCTTCATAGATGTCTGAAAGTCCGCGATCTTTTACAGTTTTTAGTCCTTTAGGCAGGTATATGTATAAGTCATTTATTTGTTTTATTTTTCCTTTGCCCATTTTAAAAAGTGTGATTCCTATTGAAAATTCTTTATTTTCTTTAGTAGCTATTGGTGCTGTTGGCAGGTTGATATTTAGGCTTACAGGACCTTTGGAGTTTTCGCCTGCCAATGCGGGGTAAGTGGCTAATGGGTCTTGTTTCTTTTTTTTCGTTTCTGTTAGTTTTTCTTCTGTCATGAAAACTGTTTCAATATATGCCAGGGCGCCGTAATTAAAATTGCTTGTAAATGTTATAGTATGCACTCCTTTGTCTAGCTGTTCTGGCTGGAATAAACAGTCTACGTCTAGTATGTTTTCTGTTTCTATGGTAAATGTGTTTTGAGGGAATATTGTTCCATATTCTATGTCGCTTGTTGCTTTACAGCCCACCGTCATTTGCAGTGGCAGCGTTTCTTCAAATGGTGTTGCTTTTAATGTTGCGTATAATGCGATTGGGCTGTTTGTATAATATTTATCTGAAACTTTTTGCACAGTCATTTGCGGCGCATCTGGTCCTGCTTTTGTTCTTATTTCTTGTCTTGGGTCTATTCCTGTTTTTGAAATTTCCATTTGTATGGATATTTGTTCACTAACATATTCTTTTGTTCTTGGTATTCCTGCCATGACATATTCTATTCCTGTGTACATTTTGCCGAGCATGAATCCTACTGTCATTCCGGGCATTACTCCTGGTATTTCTGCTTGTTGTACTTGTGCGCTTATTGGCTGCCAATGTGTTAATAAAATTACTACTACCCAAAATACGAGATAAAGAGCCCCGACTATTGCTGTTATTTTTGTTGGCTCTAAATACATTATGTATATTACCCATACTGGTGCAAATAGTATTATTGCGCTTGCAAATATTTTAATAGATGCTCCTAAGAACGGTGCAGAAGTCATTGCAGGAAAATATTCAAATAAATAATTTACAAAAGGTATGCAATATGCTATTAAAGAGACTATTAAGTATTTTACAAATCTGTGTGCCGCTGTATTACTTCCTATTCGTTTATCAAGTATTGTTAGTGTTTCACCTTTGAATATTATTGATGCAAATAATGCAATAAGGATATATAAGAAAATTATGGGGTGTAAAACACCAAATGATTCGCCTTTCAACCTAACTGCAATATCTACTACATGAATCAGAATCGCAAGGCAAAGAAGCATAAATGCTGGAAATCCCCAATCCTCTCTTCCAAGATTTAGGCTCATTCTACTCTCACTTCTAGTTCAAGAATGTTCAAATCACTTTCTGGCTTTATAGAGATATAATTATTGCCTTGTTTGATAACTGAACTCACGTCTCTTACAAAATAGGGTTCTTTTTGGTCAATATTTTGTATTTCTCCGTTTAAACTTATTTGCATTTCTTTTGCATACCCGTCGTCTGCAAATTCTATTTCCAGCATTGCAGAGCCGTCTTGTATGCCTGAATATTGTTGTTCTGTTATATAGAAATATCTTGACCATCCTTGTTCTGTTTTCAAAAACGTTTTCAAGCGTATTTGTTCTATGTTTATTGTTCCAGACAAAAGCCTGAAGGAAATTTCATTTCTTCCTTCTTGTAAATCATCAGAGTATAGATCTGTTCTTGCCAGGCTGTTGCAGTTGGGCATTCCTGAAACCAATTCCCTGTTGTTTAGGCTTACTTCAAGTACGCCGATATCTTTTTGGTTGCATATTGGCATGTAATCTAGGTAAGCGCTTTCCAGATTGTTGTATTCCGAGGATGTTATTGTTATTAAATGGCTTGCTTCTTGTTTTTTTACATTTGTTAAGTCTCCTATTATTCTGAAGTTTTCAAAGGCATAAATCTTTGCAGGGACTCCCAAGCCGTGTACTTGAAGTTCTACTTTATTGTTTTTTTCTAAGTAGTTTTTGTTGATGTGGATTGGCTGCGGACTTTCTGTGTCTATTTGTCCTTCAAATACTGCATAGCTGTTAAAAAATACTTTTAGTGTTCCTGTGTGTTGTGGTGTGTTAAAGCTTATTAGAACATTATCAACATATTCTGGGTCTTCTAGAACAAAGTTTATTGTTTTGTATTGTGTTGTTATCCCTTTTTTTATCATGAATGAATTTTCTTGTGCAAGTATTGTTGATTCTGTTATTTCTTTTAAATAAATATTTGGCACAAGATGCTTTTGCGAATCTTCTTCTATTGATGAAATCCGTCCTATGTATTCTTGTAGGATTATATTTTCTGGTTCTCCAGAAATATATGTTTCATCTGCTAATAATTTCTGTCTTTCAGAAGGGGGGATTAGTATTATGTAGAATATTATCAGAAGGGTTATTATTCCTACTAGTGCGCCTGCTGCACTGCCCGGAACTGCTTTTTGGCCTCTTTTTTTCATTGTTTTTCACCTTTTTTAGAGCATTATCTATATATAGTGTTTTTAGAATATACTATATTTAAATTTTGTTATTTTTATTGGCTGTGTTGAAAATGTAGGTTAGCAGCATTAAGTCAAATCCTGTTTAGGCTAGAGGCGGGCTGGCAATAGGGTTGCTTTGAAGGAGCTTGCTCCGAGAAGGCTTGACAACGAAGTTGGCAAGAGCTCATCCGGAGAACGTCAGCTATTAATTGCAAAACAGACAAGATTTGAAGCTGCTAACCCGAGCATAGCGAGATTTTCAACACAGCCTGTTTTTATCATAAGTTTTAAAATATTCAGCTATTTATAAGTATAATATGAAGGTTTTTACTGCTAATATTAAGAAGGGAGAAGTTAAAGTTACTGTGGAATCAAATGATGATTTATGGTATCTTAGTACTTTGATTGAACCAGATGATATTGTTAGTGGAAAGACTCTTAGAAAGATTAAGGTTGGTTCTGCTGAAAAAGAATCTGTACGAAAGCCTGTTTTTATGAAATTAAAGGCAGAAAAGATAGAGTTTTCAAAGACAACTAATTCTTTGAGGGTTTTGGGTGTTATTGTTGAAGGTCCTGAAGATATTTCAAAAGGTTCTCATCATTCGTTTAATATTGAAATCGGGACCAGATTGGCTATTATTAAACCAAAATGGCTTTCTTACCAGATTAATCGCTTAAAAGAAGCTTCGCAATCCAAAATTCCTAAAATTTTGATTTGTGTTTTTGACAGGGAAGAGGCGTTTTTTGCTTTGATGACTAGAATGGGCTATAAGTTATTATCAAAAATAAAGGGCGATGTTGCTAAAAAAGCTGTTGAAGAAAAACCTAAAGGGAGTTTCTATGAGGCTGTAATAAAGAAGTTGCAGGAATATGATAGGCGGCATAATTTAGACAGGATTATTATCGCAAGTCCGGCTTTTTGGAAAGAAGAATTGCTTAAAGTTTTGAAAAATCAGGATTTGAAGAAAAAAATTATCCAGGCATCTTGTTCTTCAGCTGATGAGTCGGCGATTAATGAAGTTTTAAAACGCGATGAAACAAAAGAAGCATTAAAATTAGAACGGGTTTCTAAGGAAATAAATTTAGTAGAATCCTTGCTTAAAGAAATATCTAAAAATGCAAAAGCAGTGTATGGTTTAAAAGAAACGCAAAAAGCAGCAGAATTAGGTGCTGTTGAAACCTTGTTGATAACTGATGCTTTGATAATGAAATACAGGCAGGAAAATAAATTTGAAATTTTGGACAAAATAATGAAGTCTGTTGATAACGCCAGAGGCAAAATCGTGATAATAATGAGCGACCATGAAGGCGGCAGGAAACTAAAAGGCCTCGGGGGTATTGCAGGATTGTTAAGATTCCAGCTCTCTTATTAATCGTCGGTGTTTTCTCTATATTTTGTGAAATATATTCTTTATTGCATAAATGTTTATATATCAAACCCTTTTAGCATTATATAATAACAACGCTTTTTTGAGGTATTTCCACTCCTCGGTAACAGTCCCCCTTAGGTAGTGCCGAAAAAACGTAACATTTTAATAGTAATGTTGGTTTACCTCAACCTAATAATAAAAAAAGGGGGGAGGTATATATGATTGTTAAAGAAGAGTTTTTGAGTAAGCTAAGACGTTTTTTCTCATTGAATTTGTATGAAGTAAAAATTTGGACTGGTTTGTTGTCCAGGGGCGTTGCTACTGCTGGTGAATTGTCTGATATTGCTAATGTTCCTCGTTCAAGGTCTTACGATGTTCTTGAGAGTTTAGAGCGCAAGGGTTTTGTTATTATGAAGCTTGGAAAGCCTATTAAGTACATTGCAGTTCCTCCTGCGGAAGTTCTAGAGCGTGTTAAGAAAAATATGTTCGCAAATGCACAGGAAAAAATCAAGCGTTTAGAAGAACTTAAGTCTAATGATGTTCTTGGAGAACTTAATGCTTTGCATACCCAAGGAATTGATCTTGTTGAGCCGTCTGATTTAAGCGGAAGTTTAAAAGGACGTCATAATTTGTATAATCACCTCGAAAGAACTATACGTAATGCTTCAAAGTCTGTTACTATTATGACAACTTCTCAGGGTTTTCTGAGAAAAGTAGAGGGTCTTAAGCCTGTGTTTGAAAAACTAAAGAAAAAAGGTGTTAAAATTAAAATTGCCGCGCCTCTTACAAAGGAGACAAAGCGGGCTTTGAAAGAAATATCTTCTGTCGCAGAGGTTCGTAATGCCGAAGGTAAGGCAAGGTTTTGTGTTATTGACGGCAAAGAGATTGTTTTTATGATTTTAGATGACAAAGAAGTGCATCCAACTTATGATGTTGGTATCTGGGTGAATACTCCTTTTTTTGCCAAGGCTTTAGACAGCTTATTTGAAACTGCATGGAAAACCATGAAAAAGCCTTGATTTTGTTTTCTTTTTTAAGAGTTGCTTAGACCATGGCAGACATAAAAAAACTTATTGATACTTTGCATCTGCTTGAGCGTAAGGTTTTGCCTGTTTTAGGTTCTTACAAGACTTTGCCGGAGATTGTCTCTGCTACTGGTTTGAAAGAAGTAGAGGTTATGCGCGCCTTGCAGTGGCTGGAAAACAAAAAAATTGTTAGGATTTCTACTGAGCTTAAAGAGGTTGCCAGTCTGGATAAGAATGGTTTAAGGTATGTCAAGTCTGGTTTGCCTGAACGATTATTTGTTAATGCCTTGAAGGCAAGGGAGTTGTCTATTTCGCGTTTGGAAAAAATAACCAAGCTTTCTAAAGATGAATTAAACAGCTGTCTTGGTATTTTAAGAAAAAAAGCAATGGTTGTTATAATAAAAAATAAAGAATTGAGGGTTAAGCTTACTGATGAAGGATTAAAGTGGTTGAAAAAGGAATTTTTAGAAGAGAAATTTTTAAAAAATGTTTTTCCTTTGGATATCAAGTCATTACAGCCTGAAGAACAGTTTGCGCTTCAAAATCTTAAGAAGCGGAAGAATATTATCAGGGTAGAGATGCAGAAGCTTAAGCATGTTAAGTTGTTGGCCAAGGGCAATGATATTCTTTCCCAGGGGTTGGGCGATGACAAGGTGATTGATGTTCTTAGGCCCGAGCTTTTAAGGTCAGGCGAATGGAGAAATAAGTCTTTTAGGCGTTATGATGTTAGTATTAATGTTCCTAAAATTTGGCCTGGGAAAAAACAGACTTATAGGATTTTTCTTGATGATGTTAGAAAAAAATTTTTGTCTTTAGGGTTTTCAGAGATGACAGGGCCTTTGGTTGAGTCTGAGTTTTGGAATATGGATTCTTTGTTTATGCCTCAGTTTCATTCTGCGAGGGATATTCATGATGCATTGTATGTTAAAGAGCCTAAGCGAGCAAAGCTGGACGAGGCTTTGGTTAAGCGTGTTAAAGCAGCTCACGAGAATGGTTTTGGAACTGGCAGCAAGGGGTGGGATTATGAATTTGATACTGCAAGAACACATCGTCTTGTTTTAAGGTCTCAGGGAACTGCATGTTCTGCGCGTATGCTTGCTTCTGACGATTTAAAGATTCCTGGAAAGTATTTTGGTATTACACGTTGTTTTAGAAAAGATGTAGTTGATGCAACCCACAATGCTGATTTTTATCAGATTGAAGGCATTGTTATTGAGAAAGGATTGACATTGAGTCATTTGTTTGGTTTATTAAGGATGTTTGCCAGGGAATTTGCAGGCGCTGATGAAGTAAAGATTGTTCCTGGTTATTTCCCGTTTACAGAGCCAAGTGTGGAATTGTTTGCTAGGCATCCAGAGATGGGCTGGATTGAGCTTGGCGGCGCAGGAATTTTTCGCCCTGAGCTGGTCAAGCCTTTGACTGGTAAAGATATTAGTGTTATTGCATGGGGAATTGGCATTGATCGCATTGCTATGTTTAAGCTGGGTATTAAGGATATTCGCTGTTTATTTTCGCATGATCTGGAGTTTTTGCGCAATCAAAAGGTGATTGGATGCCTACAATAAATTTTTCATTAAAGGATTTGAGTAATTTAATTGGCAAAAAGATTAATGAGAAGGAGTTGAAAAATTTATTAGAGTATGCTAAAGCAGAACTTTCGAATATTGACGGTGATGAGGTTTCTGTGCAGTTTAATGACACTAATCAGCCTTATTTATGGTGCACAGAAGGTCTGGCTGTTTTGTTTAGAGGTATTCTAGGCAAGGAAAGAGGCATTCCTGATGTTAAAATCGAAAAGTCAGATTACAAGGTCATTGTAGATAGGTCTGTTAAGTCTGTTCGTCCTTTTATTTGTGCTTTTGTTGCTAAAGAGGGCAAGATTGATGATTTTTTCTTAAAACAATTGATTCAGCTGCAGGAAAAATTCTGCGACAATTTTGGCAGAAGACGGGAAAAAGTGGCTATTGGAGTTTATCCTTGCAAAAAAATCAGTTTTCCTGTTTATTATAAGGCAGTTCCTCCCAAATCTGTTCGTTTTATTCCTTTGGATTTTTCTAAGGATATGAATCTTGCAGAAATTCTTGAGGAGCATCCCAAGGGAAAGGAGTTTTCTTGGATTTTGAAAGATACAAAAAAATATCCTTTGCTGTCTGATTCCAATAATGATATTTTATCTTTTCCTCCAATTATTAATTCTAATGATATGGGCAAACTGGAGATTAGCGACAACGAATTATTTTTTGAGGCAACAGGAACTGATCTTAAATCAGTTAATTTGGCGGCAAATATTTTTGCGCATGCACTCTTTATTCGAGGTTTTAAGATTTATTCAGTTAAAATCTCTTATACTGGCAAGAGCATGATTTCTCCAGATTCATCTATTGAAAAGCATAAATTAAATAAGGAAGATATTTCTAAATTGCTTGGTTTAAACCTTAAGGATTCTGAAATTAAAAAATTTTTAGAAATGGCGCGTTTTAATTTTAATAATGCTATTGTTGAAATTCCTTGTTTTAGAAATGATATTATGCATTCTGTTGATATTATCGAAGATATCGGTATAATGTATGGTTTTGACAATATCGCGGCTGCTCCTCTTGCTAATTATACTGTCGGGAATACTTTTAGCTTGCAAGAAAATATTGATAAAATAAGGGATATTATCGCAGGAATGGGTTATCAGGAGATTTTAAGTCCCATTCTTACTTCTAAGGAGACTTTGATTGATAGAATGAATATTAAGAGGGCATTGGATGTTATTGAAATTAATAATCCTATGTCCGCAGGTTTTTCAGTCGTGCGGTCTTGGATTATTCCTGGTTTAATGGATGTTTTGATGCGCAATAAGCATGTTGACTTTCCTCAGAAAGTATTTGAGCAGGGTTTGGTTAATGTTCATAATAATGATGTTGTCAATGATAACGAGAATACAGCAGGCATTTCAACGCACATCAATGCTTCTTTTACTGAAGCAAGGCAGGCTGTTGACGCTATTTTAAGGATTTGCGGTGTTGAAGCATTATACGAAGATTTTGATCACAGCTCTTTCATTTCTGGGCGTGTTGCAAAGGTTCTTGTTAAGAATAAAGAGGTTGGTTTTGTTGGTGAAATTCATCCTTTTGTCTTGAATGCCTGGGGCTTGGATATGCCTGTGGCTGGTTTTGAGCTGAATCTGTCAGAATTATTTAAAATAATTAAATAATCAAAGAAAAAAGATTATTTTTCTTCTTTCTTTGGTTTTTCTGCTTGTTTTTTAATTTTTTTCTCTGCAGGTTTTGTTTCCCTTTCTTCTTTTGCTGCTTCTTTCTTTGCCAATTTGCTCCTTCTCAGTTTTCTTGGTCTTATTGTTTTCTTTTTAGCTTTTGTTTCTCTTGTTGGAATGCTGATTTTTTCTAGAGCTTTTTTAGATTCATCATGGCTTGCTCCTTTTTTAATATCAATTTTTTCTTCAAGTGGTTCTAGGTGTGCTATGTTGCATTTTCTTCTTCTTGTTTCTCCGTCAATCATTACATATGGTCCTTCTAGAATATCAATTATAATGCATTTCTTTCCAGCATCTCTTCCTGCGATTTTCACGCATAATCTTCCGATTTCAATCATTTTTGTTTTCCTCCTTCTTCCGGTTATATAGCAGAGTTGCCTTACTGCTTGGAAGGTTTTCTTGCTTGTTCTATGATTTTCTTGCGCATGCATTTAGAACATAGCATTCCGCCGTATGGGCGTTCTGGTCTTTTTTTGGTTTTTGGCATGTTTTGCATTTTATGCGGTCTTTCTCGTGGAACTCCTTTTAGGTATTCTCCGCAGTCTGCGCACTGTGCTTTTCCTGGTTTTCTTTTTAGGTAAAACTTTTTGGTTTTTCCGCCGGGTGTTTTTTTGAATACTCTTCTGAATGTTCTTGATTTTTTTCTGCCTTCTACCATGGGATTAGAGAACTATAGAGTATTTATAAAGCTTATTGTTGTTGTAATACACCACAGCAGTAATACAAAAGCTTTTTAAAGCTTCGACTGATAAAATATTCAATGAAAAAAGTCTATTTAGACAATGCAGCAACTACAAAAATGGCAGATGAAGTAGTCAAAGCTATGAATCCGTATTTTTCAGATAAGTTTGGTAATGCTTCTTGTTTGCATTCTTTTGGCCAGGAGGCAAGGGATGCTGTTGAAAATGCAAGGAAAATAATTGCTGATAAGATTAATGCAGAGCCAGAGGAGATTATTTTTACTAGCGGCGGTTCTGAATCAAATAATCTTGCTATTAAAGGAATTGCTTATGAATTAAAGGGCAGGGGAAATCATATTATTACTTCTAAGTTCGAGCATCCTGCTGTGTTAAATGTGTCCAAGGAGTTGGAAAAACAGGGTTTTAAAATATCTTATCTAAATGTTAGCAGGGATGGTTTTATCGATTTAGAGCAGTTGAAACAATCCATAACAAAACAAACAATTTTAGTGTCGCTTATGCACGCGAATAATGAAATTGGCACTGTTCAGGATATTGAAAAAATAGGGAGAATTTGTAAAGAGCAGAATGTTTTGTTTCATACAGATGCTGTTCAGTCTTTTGCAAAAGTTGGTATTGATGTTAAAAAGGCAAATCTTTCTTTGGCTAGTTTTTCTGCTCATAAATTGCATGGTCCTAAGGGAATTGGTGCTTTATATGTAAAAAAAGGTATAACAATTAAAAAGCAAATTCATGGCGGTTCTCAGGAATTTAATCAACGGGCTGGAACTGAAAATGTTTCAGGGATTGTTGGTTTTGCCAAGGCAGTTGAATTGATGAAGGAAAAGGATATTGAAAAGATGAATACATTAAGGGATTATTTTATTGAAGAATTGTTGAAATTTGATGGAACATCTTTGAATGGTTCTAAAGAAAATCGTTTGTGTAATAATATCAGTGTTTCTTTTAAAAATGTTGAGGGAGAATCTGTTTTATTGGCTTTGGACGATAAGGGAATTGCTGTCAGTACCTCTTCTGCTTGCACTTCTGCTAAGCTTGAGCCAAGTCATGTTTTAAAGGCTATTGGTTTAAAGCCAGAGGATTCTCATGGAACTATTCGTTTTACTTTGAGTAAATATACTTCTAAAGATGATGTGGATTATACTTTAAATTCTCTAAAGTATGTTATTAAGAAATTGAGAGGTATTTCTCCAGAATGAGTTTTAAGTATTCTGATAAGTTAATGAGGCATTTTCATAATCCTAAGAATGCTGGCAAGATAGATAACGCTGATGGTATTGGTATTGTTGGTAATCGTTCTTGCGGCGATGTTATGCATTTATACATCACAGTTAAAAATAATATTATTGTGGATATTAAATTTAAAACATTGGGATGTGCGGCTGCTATAAGCGCGTCAGATTTATTATGTGAATTAGCCAAAGGAAAAACTATTGACAAAGCAATGAAAATTACTAAGCAGGATCTTGTAGAACTATTAGGTGGTTTGCCTGCACCTAAACTTCATTGTTCACTTCTAGCCATCGACGCATTACATAAAGCTATTGAAGATTATACTATCAAAAATCAATTAAAATAAGATTTCTAGAGTCACTGGACATCTGCGCGCGAGATATTTAAAGAAGAAAAGTTTATTTATCTAAAAAGAGAATACGCAGAACCGCTAAATAATGATTTTTGGTCATAAGACCAAAAATTGAGGAAATCTCAACAATAGATTATGATTTTGAGGTGTTTTATGAAATTTAAAAAAGGACATGTTCCTTGGAATAAAGGTCTATCTAAAGATAAAGATCCTAGGGTGGCCGAAATTGGCCAAAAAATAAGTAAAGTAAAGAAATTATTATATTCCCGAGGTAAAATAGTAATATGGAATAAAGGTAAGAATAAAAAGATAGATAAGCGACTAATAAAACAAGGTATTACTAGCTCTTTAACCAAAAAAAATAAATACGCGTGTGGAGAATTAGTACCTTGGAACAAGGGTAAAAAAGGTCTGCAAGTACCTTGGAATAAAGGGAAAAAAGGATTACAAGTGGCTTGGAATAAAGGATTAAGTAAAGAAACCAATTTAAAAATTCGTAGGCAAGCAGAATCTATTACTGGCAATTGGGAGAAAAAATATGGAAAAGAGCATGCTAAACAAAGAATAGAAAAAATAAGAACTGCCCGTTTAAAACAACCAGTTACTAAGATAAGTTACATTGAAAAAATAACAAAGCAAATTTTATTAGATCTAGGATGCAAAGAGAAGTCAAATATAACCGAATGTAAAGATTTTTTAGATTTTGTTTGCCAGGAACCAATAGCGGGAATTTGTATTCCTGATTTCATTTTTCCTGTGCAAAAAAAGATACTTAATTGTGATGGAGATTTCTGGCACGGAAATATTAAATTTTACCCAAAATTGAATAAAATGCAAAAGAAAAGAAGAAAAAATGACAAAATGCAAAATAAAATTTTAAAAGAAAAGGGATGGATAGTATTAAGATTTTGGGAGCATTTTATTAAAAAAGATACAGGAAGATATATACCTCTTCTATCATCAGAATTGAAGATTTTCGAGTAACTTTATAAACTTAGTTCCTCCTTTATAGTCTATGATAATGAATAGTGTTATTGTGCGTTATTCTGAAATTGGCTTAAAAGGTAAAAACCGAATTGTTTTTGAGAAAAAGTTAATGAATAATATTCGTTCTTGTTTAAATCGTAACAAAATAAATTTTTCTGTTATTAAAAAGCCTATGGGGCGAATATTAATTCCAGAAATTGATTCTGTTAAGCCATTAAACTGTGTTTTTGGTATTAGTTCTTTTTCAGAAGCGATTAATGCAGGATTTGATATTGATAAAGTTAAACAAACTGCTTTAAGTTTGATTAAGGATGGGCTTGATGGCAAATCTTTTTATGTTTCATGCCAGCGATTGGATAAGAGGTTTCCTGTTAAATCTGTTGATTTCGCAAAAGAATTAGGAGAATATATTTATGAAAAAACTAAAGCAAAAGTTAGTTTTAAAAAGCCCGGCATAACTTTGTACGCCGAGATAATTGATGGTTTTGTTTATCTTTTTACTGAGAAAAAAAAAGGTTGCGGCGGCTTGCCTTTGGGAATCGAAGGAAATATAGTGGCTTTAGTTGAGGATGAATCTTCTTTGCTTGCTGCTTTGCTGATGATGAGGCGCGGTTGTAGTGTTTTCTGTGTCGCTAAAAAAGAATTTGACATAAGTTTATTAAAAAGATATGTATATGGTTCTAGAGTCGAGCTAAAAATTTTAAAGACAGATAACGAAATTAATGAATTTGCTGAAAAGGTCAATGCAAAGGCGATTGTTGTTGCTGATACCTTTGAATCAATCGAAGAATATGATTTTAATATTCCTGTTTACCGCCCATTATCTGCGTTTAGTAAAGAGCAAATTGAGGAAAAGCTTGATGAGTTCAGAAAAAGAGTTTGTTAGGAAATTAGAAAACAAGGTTAAGGACACAATTAAAAAATTTAAGCTGATTAGTCCGAAGGACAAGGTTCTTGTTGCTGTTTCAGGCGGTAAAGATTCAACAACGATTTTGTATGTTCTAAAGAAATTGGGTTATAATGTTGAAGCAATTACTGTTGATGCTGTTATTGGAACGTATACTAAAGAGAATTTAAAAAATATAAAAAATTTCTGCAAACAAAATAACGTTAAAATCCATATAGTTTCTTTTAAAAAAGCTTATGGGTATTCTCTTAATGAAATTGTTTCATTAATCAAGTCTAAAGGCTGGAATTTATTACCTTGTACTGTTTGCGGTATTCTCAGAAGATATTTGATTAATCTTTATTCTAGAAAACTTAAGGCAGACAAGGTTGTTACTGGCCATAATTTGGATGATGAGGCTCAGGCTTTTATGATGAATTTGTTAAAGAACAAGAAAGAGATGAATGCTCGTTTAGGTCCTTATCCTGGCATTATTCGCGACCCTAAGTTTGTTCCTAGGGTTAAGCCTTTGTATTTTACAAGCGAGAAAGACGTTGAAAAGTATTCTAGGATTATGGATTTTCCTGTTAAGTATGGCCGTTGTCCTTGTGCTGTTGATGCGTATAGGAATTATATTCGTAATATGCTTAATGAGTTAGAAAAGGATTATCCAGATATCAAGCAAAATATTGTAAAATATCTTTTAAAAAATCTTTCTAAATGGAAAAAAGAGATTAAATTGACAGAAAAGCTTTTAGCTTGCAAGAAATGCAAAGAACCGTCTCGTTCTGAAATCTGCCGAACTTGCCAGTTGTTAAATTTTGTGAAAAAGCCCTCTTAACTCATACTCTTTCAAATATCTCCATGTTCCTTTTGCTAGTTTTCCTAGTTTTAATGGCCCTATTTGTGTTCTTCGCAATTTAGTTACATTGTATCCTAGTTTGCCGAATATTTTTCTTACTATGTGTTTTCTTCCTTCGTGTATTTCTAGGATGACTGTTCTTCCCTGAACAGTTTTTAATTTAATATTTGCTTTTATTCCGCCCACTATAATTCCTTTTTTTAATTTCTCAGCATCTTTAAATGGTCTGCTTAGCCATGCTTCGTATTTTTTCCAAATTTTATGAGAAGGATGTGTTAATTTGTTAGCCAGTTCTCCATCATTGGTAATCAAGAGAAGACCTTCTGTATTCTTATCCAGTCTTCCTACCGGGAATAGTCTTTCTTTTAATTTTATTAGCTGCATTACTGTTCTCATGCCATGTCCTTCTGAAACTGTTGTCACAAATCCTATTGGTTTGTTCATCATGGTGTATGTTTTCTTTTTTTTCTCGATTGGTTTTCCATCAACTATTATTCTGTCTTTTTCATAGGCAATATCTCCAACTTTAGCGACTTTTCCATTAACCATGACTCTGCCTTGTTTTATAATTTCTTCGCATTTTCTTCTTGACGCTATTCCTGCTTCTGCCATTTTTTTCTGAATTCTCATTATCATTCTATCAATTATAAAGATAAGCTTTATATAATTATCTTTGTATTTTATCTGTCATGAAAGACATTGTTATGCCTGATAATAATGAAAGGGACTTTATTGTCATGGCCAAAAAATTAGGTTTTAATGAATTGGTTTTTCTTTACAATTCTAAAAATCAGTTTTATAGGGGAAAGTCTGATATTAAAATCAGTAATGCGTTAATAACCAACGAAAAAAGAGTTCAAAAGGATTTTTTAACTTTTGTTAAAAATCCTGATGATGCGAGGTTTGCCTTTGAAAAGTCAAAGCCGAATTGTGTTTTTGATTTAGAATTGCAAAAAAAGGATTTTATTCATCAGAGGGGTTCTGGTTTGAATCATATAATGGCTAAACTGGCAAATCAAAATAGTATCAACATAGGGTTTTCATTTAGTTCTATTCTGAATGCTTCTCCAATACAGCGGTCTAGAATAATTGGCAGGATTAAGCAAAATATCAAACTTTGCAGGAAATATAAAGTCAAAACTGTTATCGCTTCTTTTGCTGTGAATCCTTTTGATATGCGTTCTTTTAATGATTTAATTTCTTTTTTCACTGTTTTAGGTATGCATCCTAAAGAGGCAAAGGATTCTTTAAACTGTTCTTTTAAGAAAAAATCTATTGTAGAATTAGCATAGGCCTTCTTGTTTGTAGTATTGTTCATTTAAGCTGATTTCTGCTTTGCATTCTTCTTGTTCTTTCGGCGGCAGTTTATTGCAGTATTCAATATTTTTGCTTGCATCTGCTTTGCACCACCAGTCATTTTCAGCGCAGAATTTTTCATTTGAGGTTATTATTGCAAGGCAGTATTCTTTGTCTTCTTGTGTGTCGCAGAACGCAGTGTCTTTCATTACATGTGCTTTGCAGAATTTTGGGTTTCCTGTGTTGCCGCAATAGGTTATGTCTTGGTTTTTTATTGCAAGAACATAATTGTAGAGCTCTTCGTTTATTTCTTCGCAGCTTTTCATACCTGCCTTTGGTGCTGCAAAGTAAGCAATTAGTCCGCTAACTAAACCGATTAAGATAATTATAATGATTATTAGTACTATTTTTTTGTTCATTATAATTTATTTTTCGTATCTTCTCCTATTTAAATGTTTGTAGATGAAATAATGGGCGCGGCATTGTGAAAGCGAGAGAAGAGTTTTCCCTCTGTTTTTCTTGGAAAAACAGCTGATAGTTTGCTTCTCGAGCTTGAACAAAGAGCGCTTTTGATCCTAACCTTCAAAAATGTTTTGCATTTTTGAGGTTCCAAAAACAAAGTTTTTTGAGAACTTTTTAAAAGTTAGTTAGGAAAACATTTATATACTATATATACCGTTTATTCTCAAAAAGAGGGTTTGGTTATGAAAAGGGCGCTTATCGTTATAGCACTTATTATAGTACTCTATTCTGCTACTGTTTCTGCTGTTCCTTTTAAGTTAATTGTTGGTAAAGAAGGTTTGCGCACTGTTGATTCTCATGATAATCCTTTTAATTCTGAGTTTTATTTTCCTAATAAGGTATTTGTTGATTTTGCTTATATGAATGCTTTTAAAGAATATAATCGATGTGGTGGTTACTGGTTTGTTGAGGCATTTGATTCAGGTATTCTTGTTAAAAGAAGTGATAATCAGGATATTTGCAAGGGCGGTTGTTTTAGTTCTGCTGATATGTCTTTGGTGCTTGCTGATAAGGCTGTTGTTAGGTCAGAAAATGTTAGAACTTCTTGTAGCAGGGGGCATTGTCATCCATCTATTGCAGGCGATCTTTCATTTATTGAAGGAAAAGGAATTAATTCTGCAATTACTTCTAAATCAGGTATTGTTAATTTGGGTATGATGAACGATGTTTTGTCTGGTTTTGTTTTTACAGAAACAGAAGGCAATACTTTTGTCGTTAAGTCTGATAATCCAAGGGTTATGGTTTGGGTTGGTGCCAGAGACCCTGAAACTCCTTTAACAACCACAACTGATGATACTTCAAAAAATATTTGGGCTTGTTATGATGGTGATTTGAATAAAAAATGTGATTTTAATGAAGATACTGATTGCTTGGCAAATTATGGCGATATGTACAAAGGAATTTGTTGTGGAACCGATATTACTGACTGTGGTTATGTTGGTTTTTTTAATGAAAATCTTATTGATGCTTTTTGCACTCAGTTAGCTAATGGCAAATGGGCTTGGATTGCTAAGGAAAATTTTGGCGAGATTTTTTCTTTGGATTCAAGTTATTGTCCTGCAAAGAGTCTTGTTTCAGATGGTGAAAAGTTTTTTTCGGCTTCTAAGTCTTTTGAATACAAAGTTTTTTCTGCAAAGAGTCTTGTTTCAGATGGTGAAAAGTTTTTTTCGGCTTCTAAGTCTTTTGAATACAAAGTTTTTTCTGCAAAGGGTTTTGAAGAACCTGCTCTTTGTCCTAATGGTTTTAAGGAGGTTTATTTATTTCCAGAAGAGATTTCTTTAGAGACCATAGCTGGTGAAAGAATTAGGATTTGTGAGAGAATAAATTTTTTGGATGGCGATTCTGTTAGTGTCAAAACCAGATATGGGAATCATGAGTATATTTCTTCTGCAGGTGATTTGTTTGAATGCGCTGCTGATTTTCCTTTTTCAACGAAAAATAATGCTTCTTTGGGTTCTAATACAAGGGATTTGTCTGGTTTGGTGTGTCCCGAGGGTATTATTTTTTATTATCCTTTAGAAGATAGTGCTGATAATTTTGTTAATCAGTTTGTTAATGGTGCTCCTAATATTATTTCTTTTGCAACCGGCAAAATAGGCAATGCTGCTTTATTCGCATCACCGTATTCAGATATTGTAATCGCTCCTGATCAAATTAATCTTAATTTGGATGAATTTAGTTTTTCTGCTTGGATTAATCCTTCTAATATCGAAGGCAAACATGTTGTTTTTAATAGCGAATTGTCTGTTGAATTGTATTTGGAGGAGGGCAAGCTTAAAGCTTCATTGTACACAGAGAATAGTCCTGATGGTATTTTCTTGTCTCCGACTCATGTTATTCCTGCTAATCAGTGGTCTTTTGTTGTGTTAACTTATGATGGCGATAAACTTAAATTGTTTGTTAACGGAGCTCAAATTTCTTATGCTGATGTTTCAGGCAAGATTAGTCAGGGAACTAAGCCTTTTATTATTGGTGCTAGGTCTTTTGAGCCTAATGAGCCTTTTGAGGGTTTGATTGATGAGGTTGTTGTTTATTCTAGGGCTTTGGATGTTTCTGAAATTAAGAAATACGTTTCTCATTTAAGTTCTTATTGTGAGATTTCGGCTTTTGATGAGGTTTTTTATTGTGCTTCTGATGGTGATTGGACAAAAGATTTGGATATTAAGGATAGTCTTTCTTGTCATTCTGCTGGTTTTGACTGGACTGGTCATAGGTGTTGTAGTGAGTTTGATGACCCTGGTGAAAGTTATTCTGATTATTCTACTCCTGCTGTTCCTATTGATTCTTTGATTTCTGAACAAAATAATGCTAAACCAGTTTCTGATTATGAGGTGTTATTAGAAGGAGAGGATTCTTTTGTTACTGTTACAGGTCTTTCGAGGATTATGGTTGTCAGGAGTCATCATCGCGCTAGAGGAGAAGGTAAGATGGAGTCTTGTCTAGAAATAGAAGATGTTATAACTTCTTTTGATTTAACAAAAGACCAAGTTAAAAGAATTGAAAATCAGTTTTATCCTGATGCGCCTTATGGATGTACTATTGGCAAGACAAGAGTTGTTTCTTTGCCTGTTCTTGCTTCTGGTGGTTGTTTTGATAAGGTTTTTTATCCAACAGGCGCTTTGTTGCATAAGAATATTATTAATTATCAGGGAGAATTTACCGCTTGTAAGAACATTCCTCAGGAATATCAATCATATGATTTTATTGATGTTAAAGATTCCCATTGC
The DNA here is from genome assembly GCA_016929895.1 of Candidatus Woesearchaeota archaeon. Lineage (GTDB taxonomy): Archaea > Nanobdellota > Nanobdellia > Woesearchaeales > ARS49 > WJKI01. The sequence goes on along the minus strand of JAFGHW010000002.1, from coordinate 15,140 downwards.
GGTATTCCTTTGATTAATATTACCAGGGATATTCATGCTGTTTGTTTGCCTGAAGGTAATTGGCATTTTACAGATAGTCCTTTAATTACTGTTGTTGATGATACCTTGTGGGACCCAATAGCCCTAAATGTTCCTAATGCTTTCAAGTTGGGTTGTTGTCCTGTTGATAAGTGTTGGAATGGTACTGGTTGCCAGCCTGTTAATACGTTTTATTCAATTAATGGTCAGGGTTTTGTTTGTAAGTAAGGGTGCTGATACGCAAGTTGCCGATGAAGCCACGCTTTAGCATTAAAAAAAGGGGTGAATAATGAATAAGAAGCTGTTGTTAACAGCATTTGTCTTGTTTTTGCTAGTTTTTATTGTTTCAGCTGTTGACTGGTATCCTGCTGTGTTTAAAAAGGGCTGGAGTCAGAGGTCTTCTGATTTTTGTACAGTGGATAGTCAGTGTTTGGTTTCTCCTTCTGGTAATAGGGATTTTGATGGAATGCCTGAAAAGTTTTTTTTGGGTGCAAAGCCTTATTGTATTGATGATTCTCAGTTTATTCTTGATTTTTATTGTGATAACGGCAAGTGGTCTTCTAGAACCAAGCTTTTGGCTTTGGAATTATTAAATTTGGCAAATGTTCGTTCTCCTGATGATTTTTCTTTGTTTTGCGCTCCTAAGAAGTTGGCTTTGAATAATTTAAATTATCAAGCCGATAATTTGTTGGTAACAGAGTATTTTAATGACTGTCATCCTTATGATAGCAAGGATAGTTATGACTGTGTTAATTCTATTTGTGTTTTAAAGTATGGCAATAATGTTGCTTTTGGCACTTCTTTGAATATTCCTGTTGATGATTCTAAATCATTTCTTAGGGCATTGGATAAGTCTGCTAATATTTGCGATTCTGCGAAGAATTTTAATAACCATTTTGATTTGTGCAGTGAAAACATTTGGTATAATCATAATACACAGTCTCTAATAATTTTGCCAAAAGGTTTTTCAGCAACCAGCCTGCCTTCTTCAAATATAAATATTGAAAGTACATTTTTGAAATCATCTTTTGATATTCTTGCTGGTCTGGCTTCTAATCTTTCTTTTTTTGAGGATTCAAGTATCTTTAATAATCTTTATTTTGCCAGAAAGGGCAATAAGCAAGTTTTTGGTTTTTTAGAAAAAGATAAAACCGAGTTTGGTTATGATTATATTGGGTTATACATGAATAATATTGGTATTAATAATTTTTGTGAGGATGTTATTTACAATTTTGATTCTACTGTTGTTTGTGACGATTCTAATGATTTTCTTGTTATTGCTAAAAAAACTCCTGAAATTGAAAATTCATTGGTTAATACGTGGGCGGATCTTACTGCTAAGTTGAGGTTGTCATGAAAGCTCAAGTTACTATGTTTATGGTGATTGGTTTGATTATTTTGGTCACTTTTGCATTGGCTGTGTATATTTTTTCTTTTAAGCAGATTAAAGAATCTTCTGAGCAGTTTCCTGAGCAGGTTTTTAAGAGGAATGTTGTTGATTCTGTTCAGAGTTATGTTACTGATTGTGTTGCTTCTACTTCTGCTGCAGCTTTAGAGCTTTTAGGTAAGCAAGGAGGAAGATTATATCAATCTCAAGGAAGTATTGTAAAAAACCCAACAGATTTTATTTTGTATAATGGATTTAATGTTAGTTATTCTATTGCGCCTCCTGTTGGCCAGGTTGGCCCTTATACTTCGATTGTTCCTGATTATCCTTGGGAAGGTTTTCCTTGGATTGTTCAGGAGGGTGTTGAGAAGGATTGGTTTTATGGTTTTTTTGGTTTGCCTGATTTTCCTCCTTTGTATGATTTTAGCCGTAATTCAGTGCAGGAAATGTTGGAAACATATATTGAGAATAATTTGCCTGGTTGTTTTGATGAGTCGAGGTTTCCCGGAGTATCTTTTCAAATAGCCGCTCCAGATGCCAAAATGATTATTGCAAGGAATATTTCTCAGTTGTCTACAGAGGAATTTGTTTCTTTTGGTGTTGAATGGCCTATTACTGTTATTAGTGGTGATTCGCGAACAGATTTAAAGGATTTTGTTGTTAATTATCCTGTTAGTTTTGGAAGGGCGTATTATCATGCTAAGACTTTGATTGATTCTGATGTTTCTGATGTGAATTTTAATCCAAGAGATTATCAGGGTTACGATGTTTCTGTTGTAAACGATGTTAAGAATAACGATGATGTAATTATTTTTACAGATAGGCGTTCAAAGCTTATTGGCAAGCCTTTTTCATTTTATATCGCAAGAAAAAATAGGCCTCCTGCTTTGTTAATGATTAATGATTCTGTTTCTGGCAGGGTTTTTTGTATTGGCACTAAATTTTTTATTAAAAATAATCGTTTGCAGGCTTCTGCTAACCAATTGGATTATCCATTGTCTGCATTAGACCCTGATGAGGATGTGGTTTTATTTCATCTTTCCCCTGCAGCGCCTGAGTTATATGCAAATAGCATGATTATTCGTATTATTGCTAGAGATAATGGTGGTTTGGAAGACTATCAAGATATTACTGTTTATGGTGAAACATGCAATTGAATAAATTATTTGGAATTTGTATTTTGTTTTTGGTACTTATACTTGTATCGTATTCAGTTAATGCTTTGATTGGTTGTTGTTGCGACCCTGTTAGTCTTGCAGGCACTTTTGAAAGTGATGCTACTTGTGATTCTAAAAATTTTAATTTTATTGGTGTTCCTTCTCCTGGCCAGACATGTTCTGAGTATTGTAATGCAACGCAGGGTATTCCTGCTCCTTCTGTTAATATTACTGTTCCTTCTGTTGGCTGCGGCACTCCTGGTTTTACAAAAGCGCCGTCTAATTTTGTTGTTTATCCTGTTAAAGGAGAAAAGCAGTTAAGGCTTTCTTTTGATTTGTCTTGTCCTGTTGATTATGTTCAGATTTATCGTTGCAAAGGCACAGATTGTTCTGGTTTTGCTCTTGTGAATACTGCTGGAACTTCTCCTTTTGTTGATGGTTTTGGTTTGGAGTTTGATTCTGATTATAGGTATAAGATTGTTGCGCATTATTCTCAGGGTTCTGATTCAGAGCCTGCTTTTGCTACTGGTAATTTGGGTGATTTGGATTGTTGGCGTCAAAAAAATGATGAGTTTTGTATTCATGAGTTTTATTATGAGTCTTTTAGGGATTATTTGGAATTGTTTGGTTATAAGGGAAGGTCAGGTTCTGAGTTTGGCAATAATTTTGTTTCTTCTGTAAGATCTGTTTTTGGCTCTAAGCTGAATAAAGCTTGGTCTTGTAATGATAATAATGTTTTGTTTCAAAAGCTCGGCAGTGTTTCTTGTTCTTCTGGCCAGATTTGTGTTTCTGGTGTTCCAAGGGCGAAATGTGTTACTCCAAGTCCATGCGAGCAGGGAGGTATTTTTGGTTTGTTTTCTTCTAAGCAGTCTTGTGAATCGCAGGAGTATTGTTTCTTTGACAGGTCTAAGACCAATGTTGATTTTTGTTTTGCTTGTTCGCCTAGAATGACTTGTTCTGATTATCATTCGCAGTCTGCTTGCACTGATAATGTTTGCCGTGTGGGTGATTGTGAATGGCGTGATATTTTTTCGTCAATAGGGGGGGGTGTCTGCATTGATAAGCGCTTTGATAACTGCCCTCGGTGCTCGCAGACGCCTCTTACCTCTATTGCCAATCGTGAGTCTTACAATAGTGTTTTTGATGCTTGTACTGTTGAAAAAGCTGTTGCTTTGAGTACTGATGATTACAAGTGTTTTTTTAATAAGAATAATTTGCAGGCTGTTTCTTGTTCTGATGCTGTTTGTGATGATTTTTCGAGGTCTCAGTGCGGCAGTCCTGCTGATGGTATTAAATTAGCCAGCGATAATTCAGTTAGTGTTTCTAGTTCTGACCCTTGTAATATTGGTGTTTGTTATTATTCTGATTCTGAGAATAGGTGTTTTAAGGATGCTGATGCTAATAAAATTGCTGATTGTTCTGATAGGAACTGTGAAAAGGATTTCTTGCCTCCTGAAACTAGTATTTTTGTTTCTGGCCAGTCTGGCAGGGACGATTACTTGAATATTAAGGTTAAGGATAAGAAATATTTTGCTGATGCTGGTTCAGATGTTTCTGACAATAATGGTTATTTGACTTTTGTTTGTATTGGTTCTTGTGATGATGTTAATTCTTTTGCTTTGGTTAACTCAACAAGGTTGAATATTAATGATTTGGAGTTAAAGGATGATACTAAGACTATTGCTAATCTTAATGTCGGCGCTAATACTTTGAAGTTTTTTAGTGTTGACCCTAATCGTAATGTTGAGGTTGTTAAATCAATCACTTTTTTTGCTTGTGATAATTGTGCAGGTCCTAAGGCTTTGAAATTGGTCATTAGCAAATCTAATCTTATCGCAGGCAATTATTATGCTTCTTCTAAAAAGCCTGTTTTTCGTATTATTTTTAATGAGCCTGCTGAAATAACTAATGCTGGCTTGCTTTTTGGGGAGCAGGAGTTTGGTTTTTCTGTTAATCCTTCTTCTGGTTTTAATTACGAGTATGTTTTAACTCCTGTAAATGATTTGGCTGATGGAAAGTATTTGTTTTCGCTTAATGCAAAAGACGAGAATAATATGTTTATGGATAGTCCTTTGAATTTTAATCTTACTATTGATACTGTTTTTCCTTCTGTTTCATTAAGTCCTGAGGATAATTCGTTTTTTGACCAGGGAAAGATTGATGTTAGTATTGCTGCTAATGAGCCTATTTTGCTTAATGCTTCTGTTGATGATGTTGTTTTTGTGAATAATTATGTTGCTCAGAGAATTCCTAATAGTATTGATTCTCTTTTAACTACAGAGAATAATAGATTGTTTAAGGGAGAGGTTAGTGGTCTTTCTTCTGGTAAAAAGGCTTTGAGCATTGTTGCTTCTGATTTTGCAGGCAATACTGTTATTGCTGATTCTTTCTTTTTTATTGGTACTGGTTCTCCTGATTTCAGGCTTAAGAGTCCTAGTTTTGGTGTTAGTTCCGCTTATGAATTTGATGCTGTTGTAGAAACTAATACGCGGGCAGAGTGCCGTTATTTGTATAATATTCCTTCGCCTCCTCCTGCTTCAGAATTTGCTTATTTGTCTAAATTTAGTATTACAGGAAATACTGAGCATACCTTGTATGGCTTGAGTATTCCTGAGGATAATGTTTCTAAATCTTTGCTGTATGTTTATTGTAAGGCAGAGGGTTTTGCTCCTGTCAGAAAGACTTTTGAGCTGAGTATTGATACTGAAGAGCCGGCTATCATTACTGCTTTTGTTTTTCCTGAAATTGTTTCAGATTATATTGGTCCCGAGGATTTGAGGTTTATGGTTGAGTTAAAGGTTCAAACTTCTGAGCCTGCTTTTTGTAAGTATAGTTATTCCACTAATGTTTTTGATGAAATGGAGAATAAATTTCCTGGTTATGATGAAGTTTTAAAAGAATCTCATGTTATTAATATTACTGTTGAAGAAGAAGGGGATTATACGTATTATGTTGAGTGCAAGGATATTGCTGATTTGAAAACAGGTGTAAAAGATATCAAGTTTAGTGTTGATACTTCAGTTCCTTTTAGTGTAGAGAGTGTTTCTGAGCGCTATCAGGAAACTAGCCCTTTGTTTTTGCGTGTTGAAACTAATAAGCATGCGTTTTGTTATTACGGCGAATCTGAAAATGATATTTCTGCTTGTTTTGGTAATTGCGAGTTTGGTTTTGCTCATGTTGCTCAAATATCTAAATCAGATACAGGAGATTATACTTTTTTTGTTAAATGCAATAATGGCGCGGGCGGTATTACTACTGACGTTTTGCCTGTTGCTATTGGTTTTGGTACTGGTCCTGTTAATGTGACTCCTGCAGAAATAACTCATTGTGAGGATAATATATTAAATGGTGCTGAGACCGATATTGATTGTGGCGGTGCTTGTCCTGGTTGTTTTAAGGGTCTTAATTGTGTTGTTGATTCTGATTGTATAGAGGGTTTGTTTTGTGTTAAAAGCGTTTGTTCTGAAGAGGACTCTGACAGTGATGGTGTTCCTGACGAAGAGGATGAATGTCCTGAAACTCCTGTTACTGAGATTGCAGATGCAAGGGGTTGTTCCAAGTCTCAGCGTGATGCTGACGGCGATGGCATGGATGATTCTTGGGAGTTAAGATATGGTTTTGATCCTGGCGATGATTCTGATGCTGGTTTGGACAAGGATAAAGATGGCTTGTCTAATCTTGAGGAGTTTAATTATGGAACCAATCCGCTGGATAAGGATAGTGATGGTGATAATTGGTCTGATAAAAAAGAAATTGACAAGGGCTTTGATCCTTTGGATTCTGAATCTCATCCTGAATCTATTTTGCCTGTGGTTTTCAAGATTGTTTTGATTATTGCTTTGATTTTGGGTCTGGTTGTTGGCGGTTATTTTGTTGCCCAAAGAATTATTCCTAATCTTAAGGAAATGCCGCGAAAAAAGCCTGAATTGCCTCCTGTTAAGCCTGTTCCTAAGCCTGCAGATAGGCTTGTTGGTTTGCGTAAAATGGTTAAGATTGGTCCTCCAATGCCAAAAAAAGAGCCTGGTTGGATTTCTTTTGAGGATTTAAAGTCAAGAATTGTTAAAAAAGGTCCTCCTGATGTTTGGGAAAAGATGAGAAAAATTAGTTTTATGCCTAAAAGGGAACAGGCTCCTAAAAAGCCCGGGCCTAAAAGAAAAGATACTTTTGCTGCTTTGAAAAAGATTGCCGAGGCAAGAAAAAAATGAATTGCAAAGCGCAGATGGTTGGCCAGATTTTTATTCTGGTTATTGCGGCCATTGTTTTTATTTTGATTTTGGGTTATGGTTATTCTGCTGTTTCCAATTTTATAAGGAGTTCTGAGCAGGTTGCTTTGATTGAGTTTAAGACTTCTTTGTCTTCAGGTGTTGAGCAGATTAAATCAGATTACGGCAGTATCCGCAAGCTTTCTTTGAGGATTCCAAAAAAATATCAGACACTTTGTATTGTTTCTTCTGATACTCGTGAAGATACCGGCGATTTTCAGGCGGGATTTCCTGTTTTGTTTGAGATTTGGCAGACTGGTTCTGAGAATGTTTTTTTAATACCCAAGCAGGAATCTCCTGTTTTTATTTCAGACGTTGTTGTTGCTAATGGTTATTTTTGTATTGGTGTTTCTGGTGTTATTGATTTAAAGGTTAAGGGCTTGGGTGATAAGACTGAGGTTTCAGTATGGTGAATAAGAAAGGTTTCGAATTGCAGTTTCATTGGATTCTTGTTTTGATAGCTGGTGCGATTATTTTGTTTTTTTTCCTTTCTGTTGTTCAGAAACAGAGGTCTTTGTCAGGTGAACGATTGTCCATCACTTTGTCCACTGATATTGATGCTGTTTTTAGCAGTGCTATTGAAAGCAAGGATACTGCGCAGTCTTTGGTTGTTCCTAAAGCAGGCATTGCCTTTTCTTGTTCTAGTGTTTGTGACTGCAATTTTTGGGTTGGAAAGAAAACCAATCAGTTTAAGGATAAGATTATCTTTGCCCCTGATTTTTTAGAGCAGGGCAATGCTGTTGCCTGGTCTTCTGATTGGAATTTGCCTTTTCGTTCTGCTAATTTTTTATTTTTGAGAAATCCTTTGGATAAATATTTTTTGGTTATGGATAGTTCTGATGCAAAGAGCAGGAATTTATTCAGAGAGCTTAATAAGTCTCTGCCCAGCGAGGTTGCATTGTCTGTTATTTCTCCGTCAGAAATTCCTGGTATTTTGCCAGTGGGTAATAGTAAGTATCGTTTTGTTTTTTTAAATACAGAAGCAAATCCTCCTTTTGACTTGTCTGATGAGTTCAAAAAAATTGATGTTTCTGTTGTTTATGTTAATTCTGCTGATAAGTCTGTTACTTTTTTTGAAAAGAGCAATAGAGGATTGAGTTTTAGTGCGGACACTTCTTTGTACGCAGGCAATTCTGCGATTTTTGCCGCGGTTTTTGCTGCTGATAAGGATATATTTGAGTGTGGTATGAAAAAGGCTTTTTATAGATTGAGTGTTGTTTCTGAGATTTTGCGTTCTCGTTCTCAGGCTTTAGAGGATGAAATGTTTTCAATTGGCCGTTCGGATTGTGTTTATTCTGCTCCTAATATTAATTATTTGCAGGATATTGTTAATAATGCCCGTGTTTTGTCTTTGTCCTCTTCTTTTGTTGAGGATGCTGATGCTTTTGTTGGTTTAAGCATTGCTGTTGATGGTGTTGATAGTTTGAATAATAATCTTATCCAGCAGTCTTGTCCTGGGATTTATTAATGTCAAAAAAAGCTCAGATTAGGATGTTTGAAATGTTGGCGGTTTTGATAGTTTTTTTGCTTTTGTTGTCTATTGGTTCTATTTTTTATTTTAGATTGCAGCATTCGTCTATTGAACGAGAGGCTTTCAGGGCTGAGAGTTTGCGTTCTTTGCAGTTATTTCAAAAGGCTTTGTTTTTGCCAGAGCTTGATTGCTCTTTTGTTGGTATTCAAAAGGGTAATTGTTTTGATTTGCTTAAGCTGGGTTATTTTAGCAGTCTTTTGGAGACAGAGCAGTTGAGGATTGACTATTTTGATGTGTTTGGTTTTTCTAAGATTAGGGTTAAAAAAGTGTATCCTGTTGAGTCTGATTGGTTTGTTTTGTATTCTAATGTTCCTGATAAGATTTCTTCTAAATTGGTTAGCCAGAGTACTGTTTTGTTGTATAATGCTTCTTCTAATCTTTATGATTTTGGTGTTGTTGAGGTGAGTTTTTATGGCGAGTAAGGCGCAGATGCATTCCTTGCCGGTAAAGCAGTTGAATCGCACGAGGCGACCCGAGCATAGCGAGGTGGAGAGGAAGGAGAGGCGTTGCATCTGGGCCTGCAAGGCTCAGATGGAGATTTTAGGTCTTGCTATTGTTGTTATCCTTATTGCTTTGGCTCTGTTATTTGCGGTTCAGTTTTTTTTGCTTAAGCCTGTTTCCGAGCCTTCTAAGATTGTTAAAGAGAGTTTTTTGGCTGCGAATTTTTTGAATTCTTGTTTAGGTACTTCTACTTCTTGTTTTGGCCGCAGTATTAAGGAGTTATTGCAGGATTGTGCTCTTGGCGGGTCTTTGTCTTGTCCAGGCAGTATTAATTCTTGTTTGTATTCAAGGCAGGAGATAGAGAAAATGCTTGATTCTTCTTTGGGTTTGTGGAAAAAGGATTATTTTTTCAAGGTAGATGGTCTTGCTAGTGATTTTTTAATAGGCAGTCCTTGTCCTGGTGAAAAAGAGTATGAAGAACATCCTGTTGTTGTAAGGCCTGGTTTTGACATTCTTCCTAGTTTGGAGATTTGTAGCTGAAGAACATAGGATTAGTATCGTCTTCTTGATTATTTGTCAATCTTATTTTTCGCAAGGGATTTAAGTGATAATAGAATATCTCATAATCTTGTTCTTGTAAAAGTTTTCCGCTAAAAAGAATTCCATCCAAATCAGGATTGAATACTATTTGTCGTATATCTTGGAAGTTTCTCACAGGATATACAGCGGGGTGTATAGTCTTATCTAATTTTCCTTTTATAACTATTAGTTGCTGTTTTTTAGGAACAAAGTATGCCAAGCTAAATTTATCAGCAACCACTTGGCGATTATGCGATAGAAAGAACTCTTGAACACTTTTGTCTACAGAAAATTTCCATCCTGATAATTTTTTTGTACCAGTAATGAAATCTGGACTACCGCATTCCTTAACGCAGATGCTTGTTTCATTTTCATTTTTTATAAAGTAGAATAAATATGATGAGTCATCTGTCCATTTTGGATAAATCCCTTCTACTATTTTTCTGGCTTTTTGTTCAGCAAATGGTGCTTCTTGCAAATCGGTTATATAAATAGTATTCCCTTTTCTGTAGGTTATTTTCTCTTGTAATGTATTCCACATATATTCATCTATATTCTCCAATACAGTTCGTTCAAATTTACTATCTGTCCGGATCACATGAAGATTTCTTCCTGTCATATATGCTAAAAAATTTCCATTCGGCGACAACTGTATGTTTGTTTCTTCTTGATCTGGCGTTTCTGTGATCCGTGTTTCCCCATAACGGATTCCTTTTGGCTCTATGTTTTCAATAGAGTACATATAAATATCTTTTTTGGTTACTGCAAATATTTTGTTTCCACGTCGAATATAGGTTTCCATTGAATCAGGGAATAAATTTCGCATAGTTATTCTAACATTGCTGTCTGAATCTTTCCGGCATGGATGAATAGATTCAGTGTATTTTAATTTTTTTGAGTTTAGGTATATTATTTTTAAATCTGTTTTCGGCAGAGTTATTGATTTGAACATGCCAATAGTATTTAATGTTCCTAATAATCCAATCATAGATAAAATGGGCGTTACAGTTATTGCTATTCCGGTCATGGCCGCGGCCATAGCTGCAATTTTCTTTCGATTGCGATGTAACCATAGTTTTCTTCTTAATTTTTTAGCAGAATATCTTTTCTTTGGATTTTTGCTTAATTGGCGCATTATTATTTTTTCAAATTTTCTGCTTATTTTTGTACTAAACATATATTCTGATAGTTTTTTAGGCTCTAAATTTATTATTTTGTCTTTTATTTCTTCATAGCTGTTTCCTGTGAATGGGAATTCTTTTGTAAAAAGCCAATAAGAAAGAACTCCTAATGCGTATGTATCTACTTTTGGATCAGTAGATCCATCAAGAGCTTCGGGTGATCTAAATAATATTGAACCATGAACACCATCTACCGGAATATGTTTTATTCCAGATTCTGAACTGCCTCCCCAGTCGGTTATTATTGGAGTTTTTCCTTTCATTAGTATATTAGAAGGTTTTAAGTCTCTATGAATTATTCCTTTTTTATGGGCATAGGCAAGCCCGTCTGATAATTGAATAAGAATATCCATAATTTCTTTTTCAGTTAATCCTTTTTTTGAAATTTCTTCGAGTGTTTCTCCTTCTTTAAATTCTTCGCTTATAAAAGAATATCCTGTTATTGGATCTTTTGATGCATCATATATTTGAACAATGTTAGGATGTTTTCCTAATTTTGTTTGATTTGATGCTTCTCTTATTAATTCGTCTATGTTATCATTTTGTTCTTGGAATGTTTTTAAAGCAACGGTCCTCTTCATTATAGCGTCTTCTGCTTTCCATGTTTCTTTGAATTTTCCTTCGCCTATTCTTTCTTCTAGTTTATACTTTCCTGCAAATTCTCCACCAACCTTTAAATCAGTCATAGTTAATATAAGGCAATTGCAATTCTTGCAAAGTTATTAATGAATTTATTATGGAATTCAAGAAAAATCCAGTTTGTATGTTTTTTGTTTCCATATATTTTTTTGTTTTTACTTTTGTTTGCGCATTTATTATTGCTATGTCTTTGGCTATTACGAGTTTTTTTGTAAATGTAAATTCGTATATTCGGGTGTAAAATTTATGGAGAGCTTCGCATATTCTTATAGCATCGTTATCCGGCAATTTTTTTGTTTCCAGCATGTACTGTATCATGTTTTTGTAATCATCACTTATTCTTTCTAAGGTGTACAGCATTGTGAAATATATTTTTTTCTTGTCTGGTTCTATATTTGTTTTGGTTAGCAATCTTAAACAAAAATGGGTAAATTTATTTATTTCTGTATCTCTTAGTATTATATTTTGTAACATTTCTTTATCTTTATCTTTAAATGCAATTATGCTGTCTTCCAGCATGCCTTTTAGTAATAAAAATAGTCTTCTCATTATTTGGTCAAATTCTTGTTGTTTTTGGCCGGAAACGTCATTTATTAGTGCATAATTGCTTCCTTGTTTTACTATTTCATATCCTATTAGTTCATTGAGATATTCTTGTATGTCTTGTATTCGCTGCGGATTTGAAAAATTGATTTGTATCTCATCAACTCCTTCATGATATTGTCTGAATAGACTTCTTTTTGTAAGTATTTCTAGTTTGTCATAATTCATTTCTATTTTATTTTTTTCTTCTATAGAATTTGTTTTAAGAAATAGATTGTTTTCCTTTTCTTGTACTTCTATCTCATCCCCTTTCTTTACTCCATGTTGTTTTGCCCATTTGCTTGGCAGGCTGACAACAAGTGTTTTGCCTGCTAGTTGTATTACTTTTCTTTTCATATGTTAATTAAAGATCATTTCAACTATATAAGTTTTTCTAAATTATATAATTATATACCAATATATAAGGTATAAGAAAAAAGTATATATCTAATCCTTCCTATTATAATCGATATAAAAATCGATGAGGTGATTTTTATGATTAAAAAAAAGGATTTAATGCTTTTGGCTCATTTAAGGGAAAATTCAAGGGCGCATTTAAAGGATATTGCGCGTAAAACTAAGATTCCGGTCTCTACTTTGCATGACCAAATCAAGGCTAAGGCAGGCGATGCGATTCTTCGCAATAGTTGCTTGTTGAATTTTGATGCTTTAGGCTTTAGTGTTAAGGCTCATGTAATGTTTAAGATTAATAAGTCTGATAAGGAAAATGTGCGAAAATTCCTTTTAAAGTCTTTGCATGTTAATAACATGTATAAAATTAATAATGGCTATGATTTTATTGTTGAATTTGTTTTTAAGACTGTTAGTGATATGGAGATGTATTTGGAGCAGATTGATACCAAATTTAGTATTAAGTCTAAGAATGTGCATTACATAATTGAGGATATGAAGAGAGAGGCTTTTTTATCTGATTCGCGGCTTGTTCCTGCTTTGTTTCCTTCTGAATCACAGTAAAATTTATATACCAATAGTGCTAATTCAGGAATAAAAAGGTGATATTCATGAATAAAAAAGCTCAGGGTCTTACTATTACTACTGTTGTTGTAGCTATTCTTGCTATTTTGGTTTTAGTTGTTTTGTTTTACATTTTTACTACTAAAACAGGGGGCTTGTCTAAGCAATTAATTACTTGTCCTGGTGATTGTATGACTGAAACAGAATGTAATGAAGTATATGGGGGAGTTAGGCTTCCTGGAGAAAATTATGTTCAGAGAAATATAGAGCCTCCAAAAAAATGTTCTGATATTGATCCGAATTTTATTTGCTGCTCTGTTATGAAGCAATAATTTTTTTTCTTTTGCAAAAAGCAAAGGCTTTTCTATGTTCTTCCGAAAACCTTATATATAGTTAAATCTGTTCTCAGGTTATGGAAAAAAGAGGCATGTCTAATTTATTTAGGATTTTATTATATCTTGCTTTGTTTGTTTTATTGGCTTTGATTATTCTTGTTGTGTTTAAGCAAAAGGTTTTTATTGGTGGTCCTTGATGAAAAAATCACAAATTGCGGTCAGTACTCTTGTCGGCTTGGCAATGCTGGCTATTGTTATAGTTGTTATTTTTCTTATTGTTTTTCCGGTTATTAAGGATTTGTTTGAAAAAGAAGGTGAAAAAATTGCATGTGAATGGTCTTTGGTTTTTCATTCTATTGCAAAATTGGGTGATTGGAGTTTGATTCCAGCTGAGTGCCGTGCTCATAGGATTGAGGTTAATTTAGAGGATTTGGAGAAGTATAAAAAAGAAGCTGAAAAGCGCATTAAGACCTATACAGATGACCCAGATAAGTACGGGCCAATATTAAAGTATTTTAATAAAAAAGATGATCCTGCGCAGCTAAGAGAATGGGCTTTGAATAAGATTATTGCCGTTGAAATGAAGGATTGCTGGTCAAAGGTTTTTCAGGGAAAACTTCCTTTGTTTGATAAGTGGTGGAATTTGTATGATTTTCCTTGGGAAAAGTCCGAGCCTGATGAAAGTCAAGGGCATCTTGCCTTAAGGTCTTTCATTGGTAAATTTTATCAGGCGCCTGTTAATTGTATTGTTTGTTCTCGTATAAAGTTTGATGAATTGTTAACAAAGGATTTTATTAAGAACGGAAGAAATAATGTTGATTCTTTGAATGCCTGGCTTATGTATAATTATCCTGTTACAGGCAGCAAGAGTTATTATGAATTGATTGCAGAGGGTCAGTCTCCTGTTAAAGATGTTTTTGTTCCTAGATATGGTGCATATTCTGTTGATACTCCTTTGGGGATTTTGTATGAAAAGGTTTATGCAAAGAATGAGCTTTTTAGGTGGCGTTGGCTTAAAGATGTTGTTGGTTTTGGAAAAGATGAATTGAATAGTGACGAAAAGTTTTACACTCTTAATTATGTTAAGGTTGTTCCTTATACTCAGGAAATGATAATTAATCCAGATAAAGGGGAGGGTTGTACTTTTGTACTTGATTGAAAAATGAATAAAAATGCAGATGTTCCTGGTTGGGCTTATGTTATTGCCTTGATTATTGGTTTTATTGTTTTGTTGTTTGTTATTTGGCTTTCAACTAAGTCTGGTCAGGGCATGGTTGAGACTTTAAGAGGAATAATGGGATGAATAAAAAAGGAGGCTACGGAACTTTAGGTACTATTGTTATTATTGTTTTAGGTTTGATTGTTCTTGCATTGATTATTGGAGGTCCGATTAAAACTGCTTACGAATTTGCCAAGGAAAAATTATTTGGTGAGCAGGGTATTTTTTCTGTTGTCAGGCCTTCTAAAGAGGAGGAATTTATACCTTATACTTATTCTATGACTAATTTTGTTTTGCCTGGTGATAAAGAAAAGGCATTAGACTTGTTGGTTGATAAAACAATTGAATGTTGGAAAGATTATAGAAAATATCAATCACATATGCGTTGTTTTCGTTTTGATATTGACATATTCAATTTTTCTATAATAATAAATGAAGATGACTTTGAAAACGCTCTCAAAGCAAGAGGGCCAGAAGTATATGATATCCAATTAATCCAGAAGATATGGCCAGGATATAATTATCATTATAAATGGAATATTGCTGGCGGTTTGATTTCTGTTCCAACTAATAAATTTTATATGTGTGCTAATAGAAAAGACCCATTTGGAGATCTTGCTTCTCCTATGGGTGAACTTACTGCAGGCGATAATTTGTTTATTACCCAGGATTTGGAAGGCGACTGTCCTGTTGAATATCTTAGGTAATTAAGAAACTTTTATATACCCGTATTCCTGAATATGTTTTATGAATAAAAAAGCTATTGATTTAAGTATTAATGTTATTGTTATTTCTGTTCTTGCTTTATTAGTTTTAGTGGTTATGACTTTTATT